>JARLHU010000203.1 GCA_031292095.1 Desulfosporosinus sp. | reverse complement strand
CAGGATCAAACTCTCCATAAAAAGTTATTTCAACTTCATTGAAGAAGATGATTCGCTCATTGTTTCTTTGAAACTCTTTCGAGTCTCCTCATTGGCTGTCCTTGTTGTTTAGTTTTCAAAGACCATTCATTTTCCTTTTGCCACTTGGGCCGGATCTACATCTTAGCATTTTCAACTCGCGTTGTCAATGACTAATTTTCTTTGTCTAGACTGACTAGTTCGAAGGTTTCAACCCCTCGCTTGTTCAATCAATGTGCGTCTCTGTGGCGCTCAGTTATAATACCATTTTCATTGTGTGCTGTCAACTATTATTTTAACACTATCTTCCGTCCTTCTCCAAAGGTATCACTGCGAGAAGCAACAGTGATGGTACTACTACCTTATAATAAAGATCAACACTTTCTCAATCAAACCGCTCCCTCATTAAAAACACTCCAATTAGATTTGGAGTGTCTTTAGCTATATTATTCAACTTCTTGCGCTATATTATTCAACTTCTTGAATAATAGGTAAAATCATAGGTCGGCGACGGGTTTTTTCGTAAAGCTGTTTACTCAAGGTATCTCGAATTTGGCTTTTCAACACGGCCCATTCTGTGATCCTATTTTCTCGACACCGTGCCATCGTCTGCCTTACTTTCTGTTTGGCATCGTCTAACATAGACTCCGACTCACGGACATAAACAAATCCCCGCGTCACAACATCCGGCCCTGCGACAATCGCTCCGCTTGAACGACTTATTGTCATAACAACGATCAGAATACCATCTTGAGAGAGCTGTTTTCTATCCCGTAACACGATGTTACCTACATCTCCAACGCCCAATCCGTCAATCAAGACTTTACCGGCCGTAACTTTACCTCCCAAAGCTGCACCATGGCGCGTGAACTCAACGATCCCTCCGTTTTCCGAGACGAAAATATTCTCTCTCAAAACACCAAGTTGTTCTGCCAATTGTGCATGTTTGATCAACATACGATACTCTCCATGAACCGGCATAAAATATTTTGGTCGTACCATGTTTAGCATTAATTTTTGTTCTTCCTGGCTAGCGTGACCCGATACGTGCATTCCATCTGTCGATTCATAGATAACATTCGCACCCAGCTTAAATAATTGGTCCACCGTTTTAGCCACGGATTTCTCATTACCTGGAATCGGGCTCGCTGAAATGATCACGGTGTCTCCAGGTTGAATCGCTACATGCCTATGGTCATGGTTCGCCATTCGGGTCAGAGCGGACATCGGTTCTCCTTGACTCCCCGTGGTCAGAATACAGGCTTGATTTCCCGGTAATCCGATAATTTCGTCGATATCAATAAGTGTTCCCTCAGGAATATCCAGATATCCCAGTTCTTCCGCAATACCAACGATATTAACCATACTTCGTCCCACAACTGCCACTTTACGGTTCGTATTAACGGCAGAAGTAATAGCCTGCTGGAGACGATATACGTTTGAAGCAAAACTAGCAAGAATCACGCGATCCTTAGCAGTTCGAAAAGCCTCATCGATCATATTTCCGACATTTCTTTCCGACGGCGTAAAGCCGGTTCTTTCCACATTAGTACTGTCTGACATGAGGCATAAAACCCCTTTATCACCCAGTTCAGAAAACTTATGAATGTCAAGAATCTCTCCAGATACTGGCGTATGATCCAATTTGAAATCCCCCGTGTGAACAATAGTACCCAATGGAGAATGAATGGCCATTCCTACTGCATCTGGAATGCTGTGGTTGACACGAATAAATTCAATTCGAAAAACACCAAGCTTAATGACGTCCCGCGGTTGAACAACTGTAGCCTTGATATTATTTAGATTATTTTCTTTAAACTTGGATTGAACAATACCGAGGGTCAACCGTGTTCCAAAAATCGGTACATCTATGTCTCTCAGCAAGTAGGGTAATGCACCGATATGATCTTCATGCCCGTGCGTAAGCAAGATGCCAAGAAGCATCTCTTTGTGCTCAATTAAATATGAATAATCAGGGATTACAATATCAATCCCCAGCATGTCTTCATCCGGAAATGCTAATCCGGCATCGACAAGCACCATCTGATTGTCATAGCGGATTACTGTCATGTTCTTCCCGATTTCTCCGAGGCCGCCTAATGGAATAATTTGTAGTTTATGCTCTTTTGGCAATCAAATCTACCTCCTGTATTTATTTTATCTCTTGCATTGTGCCTAAAAATCTAAGGGGACCCCCGCGGTTTTTTTCGACGCCCAAAATAAGGACAACAAAAAGACGCGAAATACCATAAACGAACACAACGACGCCCAGTATTCGTTAATATTTCGAAAAGGATCTATAAAACTAGCCGCACAATAAGATACTTTATTATAGCGTGCAAAAGGCTGTCTGGCAAGTTTCTTCATCTTTCTCGACACATAACACCACGCTTATTTCTAGCTTAGTTTAAGTATGAAATAATATGTTTCGGGTACTATAATATCATTACTCAGAAAGGTGGCTAAAATCATGACGAATGTTGTTTGTTCCGCAGCCAAATGTAGTCATAATGAAGATGGATATTGTGCACTTGAGACACTAAGTGTTACATCCAGCTTGATGGACCGTGAAGCAGAGTGTGCTTTTTACGACCCCGCAGAGAAATAAATTAAGATATCAAGCCAAATTTTCTACATTATCCTTATGAATTAAATCGTGAGAATCAATAATGATAATGAACCCCTGCTTAAGCAGGGGTTCATTATCATTATTGAAAAGTATCATAATTTCTCAAGTTTTTATTACTTTGACCTTTTTAGACGATTGTGTCGTTAGGCTTTGCACAGGCCACTTTCAATTCTGATATTTCTTGAGCCCCATTTTTATTATTTAGACGCAATTTTTCGATATCATCCATAAGATCGTTTAAAAACTTGATTTCCTCAGGTGTCGCTTCAACTAACGGAAGACGTACTCCGCCAGCTTTAATCCCCAGCATGTTCACAATAGCTTTAATGGGAACTGGATTAGTTGTCACAAAAATGCCCTTAAAGATTGGGAAGAGGTCAAGATGCCACTGTATAGCCTGGGCTATATCTCCCGCAAACCAGGCATCCACCATTTGTTTCATTTCATTGCCAATGACATGGGCTGCCACACTGATGACTCCATTGCATCCTAGAGCTAACATCGGCAATGTCATAGAGTCGTCTCCACTATAAATCACAAACTCAGGAGGTAACATCCTTTTAAGTTCAGTGACCTGATCAACTGAGCCTGCAGCCTCTTTCAACGCCACAATATTCGGAATTTCAGCTAACCTTTTTACCGTTGCAGGGGCTAGATTAGCAGAGGTCCTACTTGGCACATTATAAAGGATTATGGGTACTGTCGTGGCTTCTGCAATGGCTTTAAAGTGTTGGTACAACCCCTCTTGGGAAGGTTTGTTGTAATAGGGTACAACGACCAGAAATCCATCAACACCCGTTGTCGCTGCCTGCCGAGCGAGTGCTATAGTAGCCTCAGTGGAATACGATCCGATCCCTGCAATCACCGGTGTTTTCCCAAGTGCCTCTTTAACTGCCTTAAAAAGCTTTACTTTCTCTTCAGCCGTTACGGTCGGAGCCTCTCCGGTCGTTCCACAAACCACAACGCTATCTGATCCATGACCGATTAAGTACTGAGCTAGGCGTACGGCCTCTTCATAATCAATCTCCAACGCTTCATTCATGGGAGTTACCATAGCTGTCAAAATTCTTCCAAATGACATCTCTCTCATCCTTTCTTTCTAATTTTTTTATTACATCAAATTCCTAACTGGAACTTTTGGTGTAAAATTTGAACTGCAGTCACCATGTCCTCTTTATGAACTAGTACCCAAATAGTAGTATGTGAATCCGCTGATTGTAAGATGGTCACAGCAGCGTCGGAAAGCGCTTCAACCATGTCCGCCATTACACCAGGGACACCAGCAATTCCAGCACCAACAATTGAAACTTTAGCACAACCCGAAACAATTCCCGGTTCAAAGCCCATATTCTGTAGAATCTTTACTGCTTTGGACGCTACCTCATCTCTGATGGTATAGAGAACCGCTTCCGGCTGAACGCTGATAAAGTCTACGCTAATGTCGGCGAGTGCCATCGCTTTAAAAATCCGTTTGTCCGTAAGAAGTTTGTCTGGAATATCCCCTGTTACAACCCGAAGTTGCGTGACATTAGGCGTATGCGCAACTCCTGTGATAATACGATCTGTAGTAATATCCGTTCCTACGCCTCGATCTGGATGCATGTTGGTAACCAATGTCCCTGGAGCATCTGAAAAAGTCGATTTGATTCTTAGAGGAACATTTCGTTGCATCGCGATTTCCACAGCGCGTGGATGAATGACTTTGGCTCCTTGATATGCCAATTGACATATTTCGTTATAGGTTACAATATCTAAAATTCGTGCATCTTCGACAATACGAGGATCAGCGGTCATGATTCCCTCGACGTCCGTGTAAATATCTATTGCTTCTGCCTCCAGAGCAACCCCGAGTGCTGAAGCCGTCGTGTCGCTTCCTCCTCGTCCAAGAGTTGTAATCTGACCGTCTTCCGTCATTCCTTGAAAGCCTGCAACAATGACGACTTTGCCTTTCGCGAGCTGCTCCAGAATGGCACCTGGTTCTACTCGTATAATCCGGGCTTCTCCGAATTCTTTATCTGTAACAATTCCTGCTTGCCCTCCTGTAAACAGGATCGCTTCAAATCCCAAACTATTTAACGTGCTTACTAAGATAGCCCCTGAAATCACTTCGCCACAACTCATCAAAAGATCCAACTCACGTTTTGGTAAATCAGAACAGATTTCTTTTACCATACTCAGAAACGTATCAGTTGCATAGGGATCTCCAGAACGGCCAATAGCAGAAACTACAATAACCAGAGAATATCCGCTTTGAACCGCTTCTGAAACCTTTGAAGCAACCTGAGTTCTTCGCTCTGCCGTAGCTACAGAGGTTCCACCAAACTTCTGTACCAAAATACGCAACCCGTCACCCCTTCTCGTGGTTCGAGGTTCGATATTCGTTGTTCGAACCTCGAACCTCGAACCTCTAATCTATATACATCGTACTTTGATCCTCAAATACGATCTTTTAACCACGTAACACAAACTTCGAACTGCGCACCTCAAACATCATATCTCGAACCACAACTACGAATATCGAACCACGCTATAGTAAAAGTTCCGCGATTTGCACGGCATTCGTTGCCGCACCCTTGCGGATTTGATCCCCAACCACCCATAAGTTAAACCCTTGGGCGATAGAAAAGTCTTTGCGCAAGCGCCCAACATAAACTTCGTCTTTGTCAGAACTAAACCATGGCATTGGATAACGGTCAAGAGCCGGGTTGTCATCAACAATAACACCCGCAGCTTTGCTTAAGGCCTCCCGGATTTCTGAGACACTAACTAACCGATCTGTCTCTACATTAATGGACTCCGAGTGACTACGAAAAACTGGCACCCGAACCGTTGTGGCTGTAATGGCCATATTCGGCACGTGGAAAATCTTTTGGGTTTCCTTCACCATCTTCCACTCTTCTTTGGTATAGTCGCCCTCTTGAAATACATCGATGCGAGGGATGACATTAAAGGCAATTTGATAAGGAAAAACTGACGACGTTATCTCTTCCTCGTTAGACCAAGCCTTAACCTGAGCTCCCAATTCCTCAATGCCTTCGCGTCCCGCTCCTGAAACGGCTTGATAAGTAGACACGACTACCCGACGAATTCCTGCTAAATCAAAAATCGGTTTGAGGGCAACCGCCATAATAATCGTAGAACAATTGGGGTTGGCAATAATCCCCTTATGCCATTTTACATCTTCGGGATTAACTTCAGGTACTACAAGAGGCACTTCAGGATCGAGCCGAAAAGCGCTGCTGTTATCAATCACCACAGCCCCACTGTCCACCGCGGAACGGGCAAATTCCGTACTCCCTGATCCACCGGCAAAGAGCGCAATGTCTATCCCTTTAAAACTCTCGTGGGTTGTCTCTTGGACCTCTATTTCCTGACCTTGCCATAAAACGCGTTTTCCTGCAGATCGCTTTGTTGCTAACAACCGTAGTTCACTAACAGAAAAATTGCGTTCAACAAGGATTTTCAGAAACTCTTGGCCAACTGCGCCCGTGGCGCCAACAATCGCTACATTCGGCATCCCTTATGTTCCTCCTTATTTTTAGCTGCAATCTTTGTGAAAAGGGCGCCCTGTAGCAGAAAGCAGGACACCTTGTTTTCACGGATGATCACTATTTACGATAATCTAAAAGCACTGGTTGAATTTGCTTTCCTGCACAAGCCATTAGAATGGTTTCCGGAACTTTATCCATATGTGCCACTAAAGAATTCGCTTTAACTTGCGGGTTATCCTGACCAAACGGTACCAAATAAATATTTTTTGTAATGAGTAGGGTTCCGAGATTACGGGCATTTAACCCTAGCCCATCGTTGGTTGAAATCGCCAAAACCAAGGGGCTTTGGTTACGCAGATGTGATTTTGAGGCCATAAGTACCGGAGTATCTGTAATTCCGTTGGCAAGCTTGGCTAGGGTATTTCCAGTACACGGAGCAATGACCAGACAATCAAACATCTTTTTAGGCCCCACTGGCTCAGCATCGGGAATCGTATGGATCGATTCCCTGTTCGTAATTTCCCGCAATTGCTGCTTCCAGTCCTCTGCCTTTCCGAATCGTGTGTCCATACTTTCCACAGAATAGGAAATAATCGGTGTTACGTCAGCGCCTTGATCAACCAAGTGTTTCATAACTTTTATAACTTCCTGTATCGTACAGTGTGATCCTGTAATAGCAAACCCAATTTTCAACCCGTCAAACTGCATCCCTTCGCACCTCCACTTTCATGACTAAACCGTAACATTCATTGTGGTCAAGTGACGAAGAATAAGTTGCGGATAGATTCGAGCAAGAATTCGGCCGGCCGTTTTGGGAGCTACAATGCCAGGGAGACCTGGAGCAAGAAGTGCTTTTATACCAAGCATCTGCGCATATTCAAAATCTGTCCCTCCCGGAATAGAAGCCAAATCCACGATTACAGCATCCCTCGCCACCTTTTCTAACATCACGCGATCTAAGATTAGATGTGGTACGGTATTAAAGATAATTTCCGCACGTCCAATCTCATCCTCAAGATCGGCAAGATGTACAGCATGGAATCCCATTTCATCAGCACGCGCTAAGTCCGAAGGCTTACGAGCAACCCCTGTCACCTGTGCCCCAATACCTTTTAACATACGCGCCAGAGTCCAACCAGTCCGCCCTAATCCTAGGACAAAGCTTTCACTGCCATGAATCGTAATGGTTGTGGCCTCCATCGCCATTTGAATGGCTCCTTCTGCCGAAGGTATGGAATTAAGGATCGTAATTTCATTAAGGGTTATGGTTTCTACCAATAGGATTCCCAAGTTTTCCGCTACTGACTTCAAAGCCGGCCGTGCCCAGCCAATTATCAGCGGAACTCGCGCTGGGATAGCTTGAAGTACTTCTTTGTTTAGGACGATAGGTGAAGCAGAATATTTGGCTTTAACTACCCCACGTTCATCCGTGCCGAACATCGGAAAAAGCAACGCATCGACTTGGCCAACTACATCTTGTAGTGACGACGCAAGCGTCATTCCTGGAATGGGAGGTGCCTTTTCGAATCCGACCCCAACTATGTAGGCTCCCTGTTTTTGAAGTTCGGGAATTAAATAAAGTTCCCGATCATCTCCTCCGATCACGGCCAAACTAATTCCTTTCAGACCCGCACTCATCTTTATGCCCCCTTTGAGACAATGTCCCATTGACTACAATTCATTATATGAGGGTGCGCGGGCTGTGGTGACGCAAGATTAATTACCTAATCGAGGAAATTCTCAAGTCCTATGACTAGATCTGTCAATTCAGAAGCCTTCCGAATAGCCAACATAACTCCCGGCATATAGGTTTCCCTTGAAAATGCATCATGCCGGATTGTTAAAGACTGGCCCAACCCTCCGAAAATAACTTCTTGGTGGGCAATCAACCCCGGTAAACGAACCGAGTGAATATGAATCCCTCCAATATCCGCTCCACGGGCACCCGGGATTTTCTCATACTCATTCGGGTGTCCCTGAACCATCGGTTCACGGACTTCCAACATTCCTTCTGCTGTTTTTATGGCAGTTCCCGATGGGGCGTCAAGTTTTTGATCATGGTGCAATTCAATAATATCCACATTGGGAAAATATTTTACCGTTTCCTTAGCAAAACGCATCATTAAAATTGCCCCGATGGCGAAATTAGGGGCCAAAAATGCACCTACGTTTTCTTTTTCTACTAGAGTCCGAATTTCTTCTATCTCAGATTCGTCTAAACCAGTTGTTCCAATAACGGGGACAACTCCAGCCATAATTGCCGTTTTGGCATTTTTTAAAACGGATTGAGGATTTGTAAAATCCACTAAAACATCCGCACGTGACTCTCTCAGGAATTCGGGATCCAATGGGCCCGTAATATCTACGCCGACTCGTGGGGTACCTACAACAAACCCAACGTCCATCCCTTGATGTCGTGTATCTGAAGCTCCCACTAAAAGGAGATCATCATGTTTAAGAAGTGAACGGACCACTTCTTGACCCATTTTTCCACTTGCTCCAGCGACAAAAACTCGAATTTTTTTCAACGGAAACCCCTCCTGCGATGCTAAGGCAAAAACCCCGTTGCCAAACGCAATGCGGGGTTACAGCTTTTCTCTTCATTTTATTTGGTATCCCGTCCTCTGTCAAATTGAAATTTAGCGAATTTTCTCGGATTTATTCTGCAAATCAATGATAATAACCTCGGAACCTACTTTTTTAATAGTTTGCCAAGGGATCACCAATACTTCTCGGTCCCGATCTCCCCTTGAACTCCAAAAGCCTGACACCCCTCCACGGGACGTTAAAATGATCGCTTCAACAGACCCATTTAAGGAAATATCAAGGTCTGCATCACCAACTAAACCAAGTTTTGCTCCATCATGTAGATTGATGATTTCTTTACCAGCGAGATCACTTAAAAGCATTCTAGCCCCTCCCCTATTTGCGCAATCTTATCCAAGCTTTCAATCCAAAAGGTTGTAAAATGGCCAGCAATAAGGAAATGGCCGCAAGTGGCTCGACAATAAATACTGATTCGCTCCACCAATTTTCAGGTATTTTCAAAAAGGAGAATAAAAGTTCCAACGAGAGGTAAATTCCCCCAGCGGTACCAACCAATTGACTTAGAGCAGCTGCTAAATGGTTTGACGTTGGCTGCGACCGCCACATCATCCTATATCTTCGCTCTCTTATTGAAATAACAATTCCAACAACCAGAAACATAACCCCAAGGGCTTGCATACATCACTCCCCCTCATGGGGATTGTATGAACAGACAAACCTTCCTAGAACAAAATAATCAAAAGGATAAAATAATATTTAATCCTTCTGATTATCAGGTAGAGGCACGATGCATCGTGCCTCTACATTCCTGTCGAACCAAAGCCTCCGGTCCCTCGTGCCGTATCCTGAAGTTCTGCAACTTCTTCAAACAATGCCTGGAAAACAGGCATGAAAACCATTTGTGCTATACGGTCTCCAGAATTAATAATAACGGGTTGGGGGCCGGAATTATGCATCAAGACTTGAATTTCACCACGGTAATCAGCATCAATCACACCCACTCCATTCGTCAACCCCATCCCGTGACGACTAGCCAGACCACTCCGCGCAAAAACCAGCGCGACCACTTGTTGACTCGGAAGTTCGATAGCCAGACCTGTCGGAATTTTGACATTCTCGCCTGGGTTGATGATCCAGGGTTCTTTAAGATCTGCACGGAGATCAACCCCTGCTGAGGCAGCCGTTGCGTATGTAGGAAGAGTGGAGGAATTGTTAGTCATCTTTTTTATTTTAACTATAATAGAACCTGACATTTAGGAAGCCTCCCTAAATCGAGATTCGAGATTCGAGATTCGAGATTCGAACCACGAGGCGCGCGGCTCGATAAGCAAACCTAGTACGAGGACTAGGACTTTGTTCTTCGAAGCCTCAAACTTCGAACCTCGAACACTGCGCCTCGCTATTCTTCCCAACCGGTTTGCTTCAGTAAATCGTTCAATACCACTTCATGTCCGGACGGGCCTAACGTCATTATACTGATTTTATCCCTTTGCCAAAGTCGCCCAATCACGCGTGAAACATCGGCCAAGGTCACTATTTCGAGTTTCTTAACCACTTCTTCCGGTGAAAGAACGCGGTTATAGGTTAGTTCGGTCTTCCCTAACCGGCTCATCCGACTGCTTACGGATTCCAGGCCAAGATAGAGGCCACCTTTAATTTGCGCTTTTGTTCTTTCCAGTTCTTCCGCAGTTATTCCCTTTTGCTTAATATCCCACATCTCGCGCAGGATACATTCGATTACTTCTTTAGTATTATTCGGACTCGTTCCCGCATAGATCGCAAATAAACCTGTATCCACATAAGTAGAGTGATAAGAATATACGGAATAAGCCAAACCGCGCTGCTCCCGTATCTCCTGAAACAACCGGGAGCTTAACCCTCCACCTAAGATATTATTAAATATGTGCATTGCATAGATATCATCATCATCTTGCCCTAGGCCAGGTACCCCCATGACGATATGCATCTGTTCCGTATCTTTTTTCTGATAGCGTTCTACAGTCTGACCGACGGGCGTTTCCTCCAGAACCCGGCGCCCCCCTCTTTTAAACGTACCAAATTGGGTAGATAGTTTCGCTACGATATCATCATGTTTTATTTTACCAGCGACTGCAATCACGACATTATCTGGAGCATAATGTTCTGAGAGGAACATCATGATTTTGTCTCGATTTAGGGACCTTATGCTCTCCTCTGTTCCCAAAATCGGTTTCCCTAAAGGATGTTCATTCCATACATGTTCCGAAAAAATATCGTGGATCAATTCGTCTGGAGAATCCTCATACATCTTTATCTCTTCAATTACCACATTCTTTTCTTTTTCGATCTCCTTTTCATCAAAGAGCGAGCAAAAAAACATGTCACTTAAGACATCAATGGCAAGATCAAGATCTTCATCTAGAATTTTCGCATAATAACAAGTATATTCTTTGGTCGTGAAAGCATTCAGCTGCCCACCAACAGCTTCAAGTGACTCCGCTAAAGCGCGCGCAGTTCGATGCTCCGTACCTTTAAAAAACATATGCTCCATAAAGTGCGAAATTCCCTCATATCCTTCACGTTCATCCCGGGAACCTGCTCCCACCCATATTCCAAAGGCAGCCGAACGCACATGTTCAATTTCTTCCGTAATAATTCTAACGCCATTAGGCAGCAACGTTTTTTGATACAATAAATTCACTCCCTCTCATTTCCCCTGCAAAAACGGAAATAAACGTCTTAAAGATGAACCATCTCCTACGACTTCTTTTTCGCTTAGCAAAGGAACACTGGTTACTTTTTGATCCTCCAGCCAGACTTCTAAATGTCCTAACCGTTCTCCAGCTTGAACTGGTAGATTCGCAGGTTTCTCCCATATAATACGGGTTTGAACTTTCTTACGTTCAACTTTAGAAATACTAATATCGATTGGATCCCTGCTAAAAACTTGGACTGACTCTTTTATACTTGGGAACTCTGCGATGGTCTGGCCGGCATTAAAAAGCCGAACCGTTTCTGTTTTTTCAAAACCCCACTCTAATAGTTTCTTCGCATCCCCGAACCGATCTGGTGCATTAAGAACTACGACCAATAGTTGACGTCCATCTTTGGTCGCGGATGCAACAAGACATTTCCCTGCGGCAGTTGTTGTCCCCGTTTTCACGCCGTCAGCATAAGGATAATTCCAGAGTAGTTTATTCGTGTTCCGCAAATCCATGAACACGTCAGGCTCCAGAAAATGAATTTTTGTTTCTTTTTGACGTGTAATTGAGGCAAATTGCGGAATTTGCAAGCCATGGCGAGCTATGAGGGCCAGATCATAAGCCGTAGAATAATGTTCTTTAAGAGGCAAGCCATTCGTATTCTCAAAATGAGTATTTTGTGCGCCTAAAGCCAACGCTTTCCGATTCATCAGTTTGACAAACTGTTCTTCACTTCCAGCAATATGCTCGGCGATCGCAACACAGGCATCATTCCCTGATCGGACCAAAGCCCCGGTAATAAGTTCATAGAGGTTAATCTTTTCTGCCGGATCAAGATGCAAGGTTGCTTCACCGACGGCTGCCGCTTTCTGACTGACCGTTACGACTTCATCTGACCGCCCTAACTCTAAACCTAAAATAGCGGTCATTATTTTAGTGGTACTTGCTGGAGGGCGACGCTTATTCGGTTGTTTACCAAAGAGCAGATCCCCTGTTGCCACATCCATCAATACTGCAGCATCAGCACTGATCCCTGAAGGCTCTTCCGACACCACAGCGGGTTTGACAGGCTTTTTGGCTAACGCGCCATAAACAGGATTCACCGGTAACATACTAATACTACTTAGCATACAAAGAAAGACGCAGCACCAAGCACGCGTCCACTTTTGCCTGATCATCAAACCACCTCAACTTCTGATTCGCTATGAGGTAGTATCCCCGATCTGGTCAAATGTTATTAGTCCATCGAGCGTAAGAAAAAGAAATCCCTCTCGAGCCAATTGATCAATAATGACAGGCAAAGCTTTGAGAGTATTTGCTTTAGGATGCATTAATACAAGGGCACCTACCTTATTTGGTTTAATTCCAAACCGTATTGCTGGATTTAGAATACGTTGGGCGATTATCTCCGGCGAACTGTCTACCCGCCAATCTACAGTATCCAAGGTCCATAGAATCGTCTGATAACCCAATTGATCAGCAGCCCGCAGTCCAGAAATACCCTTTTCACCATAGGGCGGAGCGTAAAAATGTGTTTTTCGCCCAATAATCCCTTCAATGATACTTTCCGTCTTTTTGATTTCTTCTTGGTTGGCCCCTACAGAAAGCTGATCCGGATGTGGGTGAGAATACCCATGGTTTTCAATTTGGTGGCCTCGATCTGCCATCATTTTTAGTAGGTCTGGATTTTTTTTAGCCCAACGGCCTGTGACAAAAAATGTAACCCGTGCTTTGCCTTTATCCAAAACGTCCAAGATTGCAGGGATATATTCTTCGCCCCAATCCACGTTAATCGTTAAGGCCATGACCTTTTGATCCGTTTTAATCTGCTCAATTGGCTTTAAGAGCGGAACTTTGCAGGCCATAATCCGATTTTCCGCAGCAATCCCTGTAAATAACAGAAGGAAAATCCCGCCTAACGAGAGTACTCGCCGCGAGATTCTTAAGTTAATGAACATCCCTGTTCCCCCCTTCCTTAAGATTTATGCGAAGAGGGGGTCAGTCAGACTGATCATCAATTGGATAATAACGGAATTAGTCGTCAAAAATCTAAAGTGTCGCTGGATTTTCCTTGCGCACGTTTGGCATGGCATCTTTACGGGATAGATTCAAACGGCCTTGTTTGTCAATCGCTGTTGCTTTAACCATGATCTCGTCCCCAACTTTGACGATGTCTTCTACTTTTTCGACGCGTTCATGGGCTAATTGAGAAATATGAACGAGCCCTTCTTTGCCGGTAAGTCCCAAAACGCCCGGAATAACTTCCACAAAAGCGCCAAAATCCATAACCCGTGTAACTTTACCCTTATAGATTTTGCCTACTTCGACTTCCTGAGTTAGCGCTTGAATGATTTTCAGCGCCTGCTCGCCGCCATCTCCGCCAACTGAAGAAATAAAGACGCGACCGTCATCCTCGATGTCAATTTTAACTCCCGTTTGCTCAACAATCTTCTTGATTGTTTTCCCGCCTGGTCCAATAACATCACGAATCTTGTCCGGATGAATCGATGCTGTGATAATTCTAGGCGCATAAGTAGAAAGTTGCGCGCGCGGTTTGTCTATGATAGCCACCATTTTATCTAGAATAAAAAGCCGTCCAGCTTTGGCTTGGGTTAAGGCTTTCAATAGAATCTCTCGTGAGACACCCTTAATCTTAATATCCATTTGCAAAGCGGTTACCCCTTTGCTGGTTCCAGCTACTTTGAAATCCATATCTCCAAAATGATCTTCTAAGCCTTGGATATCCGTAAGGATCGCGATATTATCTCCTTCCTTGATGAGCCCCATCGCAATGCCAGCCACTGGAGCCGTAATGGGAACGCCTGCGTCCATCATTGAGAGGGTACTTCCACAAACTGAGGCCATCGAGCTTGAACCGTTGGATTCCAAGACCTCTGAAACCAAACGGATCGTATAAGGAAACTCGTTCTCATCCGGTAAAACAGGGAGTAAAGCTCTTTCCGCTAAAGCACCATGACCTATATCCCTTCGAGATGGCCCACGCATCATTTTGATTTCCCCAACACTGTAAGGCGGGAAATTATAGTGATGTATATAACGTTTAGACCTTTCCAAACCTAACCCGTCAAGTATTTGTTCATCTCTGGCGGCACCTAGCGTCGCTACAGTTAGTACTTGAGTCTGACCTCGTGTAAAGAGCCCCGTTCCATGAGTGCGTGGTAAAATTCCTACTTCGACACTGATTGGGCGAACCTCATCCACTGCCCTGCCGTCTGGGCGAATATGCTCATCCGTGATCAATTTTCGGACAATCAGGTGTACGATGTCTTCCAGTATCGACTTAATTGCTTTGGTGTCTTCCGGGAACTCGGCTTCAAAATAACTTAAAGCCTCCGCTTTAACTTCGTCGATCGCACTCTCGCGTGCTTTCTTCTCTTCCACCCGGACCGCCACATCTAATTTATCATAAGTAAAAGCTTTTACGGCTTCAATAATCCGGTCTTGGATTTTGGTCAGCTTTACTTCGTCTTTCTCTTTAGCTAATCCTAACGTCAGAGCTTCCTCACGATAGTCTGAGATAAACTTGGCAATGTTTTTAATTTCCGCATGTCCAAACATTATCGCTTCCAATATTTGATCCTCAGGCACTTCATGGGCGCTGGCTTCCACCATCATCACAGCATCCACGGTCCCTGCTACCGTAAGTAGCATCCGGCTTTTGGCAGATTGTTCAATGGTAGGATTAATAATGTATTCATCTTCGATAAGTCCAACTGTAACAGCAGCTATAGGGCCTTCGAAGGGAACGTTCGATATGGTTAACGCTGCGGAGGCTGCATTTATGGCTGTGATATCTGTTGCACAGTCTTGATCCACAGACATAACGGCTGCGACCACTTGGACCTCGTTGCGAAACCCTTGTGGGAACAATGGACGAATTGGACGGTCAATTAAACGAGCAGATAGAGTAGCCTTCTCACTCGCCCTTCCTTCACGTTTAATAAATCCGCCCGGGATTTTACCTGCAGCATACATACGCTCTTCAAACTCAACAGTCAAGGGAAAGAAATCGATTCCCTCACGGGGGACAGCACTGCAGGTAGCAAACGCAGAGACCACTGTATCCCCATAGCGGAGAAAAATCGCACCTCCCGCTTGTTTACCAATTTTCCCGGTTTGGAAAGTCATGACTCTCCCACCGACCGAGAGTGACTTTTCGAGTATTTGCTGTTTCACAATGGAACCTCCTTAAAACTTTTCAATCCTTCTATTCAACTTGTTTCCTCTTCGACATAGTATTATTATTTCCTGCAATTTGCATAAAAAAACTCTACTTAAGAATAATCTCGTTTGCACTTCAAATTTTATGTCGTTTTTAAAAGCTTAAAGGGTAATAGCCCCCTGAAAATGCCTTACCTCACATCATTTAGATGATTAGTTTAAAATAAAGAAGCGGATCAAATTGTGATCCGCTTCTTGCGTAACCCTCGTTATATTATTTCCGCAGACCGAGAGCTGCAACAATACTACGATAACGATCAAAATCAACATTTTTCAGATACGTTAACAACGCACGTCTTGAACCAACCATCTTTAAAAGCCCACGACGGGAATGGTGGTCTTTCTTATGCGTCTTAAAGTGTTCTGTCAAATACGTAATTCGTTCAGTGAGAAGCGCAATTTGCACTTCTGGAGAACCGGTATCCCCTTCTTGCCGTGCATGCTTTAGAATAATTTCTTGCTTTTTTTCTGATGTCATCATGAAAAATTCCCCCATTTTTTATCATTCCCAACTGCCCAGGT
>JARLHU010000202.1 GCA_031292095.1 Desulfosporosinus sp. | reverse complement strand
CAGGGAAAATTATCCATGTGTCGAAGTGATTTATGCAACTTTTGTAAGTAAATCCAGAACTAAAGGAGGCCTTTCTGTGAGGCTGTCACTTCTCGGTGTATTGGGAGCCGTACTACTCTTTTCCTTAGCTATTCTGCCGAGGGTTGCTTTTGCAGAAGAAGAATGGTTTTTGACTGATAAAGGCTGTAAAGTCTGGGGCGACTCCCTGCAACCCAAGGATACAGCCACAGCCATCTGGTCCGGAAGCGCTAAAAATGGCTTTGCCACTGGCCAAGGCATTTTGGAATGGGTTCTAAATGGTAAGCCTTTTCAAAGATTTGAAGGAAATATGTTGAATGGCAAGTATAACGGCAAGGGCATTCTTACCACGGCCATCGGATTCCGCTACGAAGGCGACTTTGTCGACGGTAAGTTTAATGGCAAAGGCATTCTTGCCTTGAACAAAACCCTCATTCTCTACGAGGGTGACTTTGTCGACGGCAAATATAACGGCAAGGGCATTCTCACCATAGGAACCACCTTCCGTTACGAAGGCGACTTCGACGACGGCGAGTTTAACGGTAAAGGCATTCTTACCTGGCCTAACGGAGATCGCTTCGAAGGCGACTTTGTCGACGGAAGAAGAAATGGACGGGGCATTTTTTATTCCCACGACAGTACTATAATAGAAGGGCGCTGGTCAAACAATTCTTATGTCGGTCCATAAATAATAAAAAAGCCAGCCAAATGAGCAAAGCTCTCAAGGCTGGCTTTTTTGTTCTCCTTAAACTCGGCGCGTAACTGATTCAGATATTGTAAGTAATACAACATAATTTGTGGACAGCATCAATAGAAGAAGTGCTGTTTTTCCCCGTTACAGCCACCTCAAACAAAACCGCAATTATTCAAGATTGACTCCCTGATTGTAGAATTCAGACACAAAGAAAAGGGTTCGCATCTCTGCGAACCCTTGATATTACTGGTGGGGCATGCTGGTTTCGAACCAGCGACCTCTTGAATGTGAATTAGAAATCAGCGCCGTTTTGCTCGTATATCGATAAGCCGAACCCAGGATTTATGCGGGTTCCGTGATATGGATACATACGCCAATAGGCCATTTCGTTAGAACGTGGTTAGAAGAATGTTAGAAGTTTAAGTCACTAAGTCGTGGTCGGATGCGGCTCAGCCGATCACACGTCAGTCAGGAGTTCATGTATGACCGAGTGGCCTAGATTTGAACCAGGACCAGACTTACGATTGCTAACGGTTTCGCAATCTGTAATGTTGCTTTTTGCTCATTTGAGTTAATATATAAAAACCTTGGTATGCCTTCATTTTGCTGGATTTGTAATCTGAGATGCCGGATTAATTTTGGAGAAGACAGGAAAATACTATCTCAAAGTATTCTCAAAGATTTTGCGAGAACTGTGCAGCTTGACTTCTTGTCGAAATATGCGTGTTAAGTGGAATATGATTTTTCGAAAGTTCGCTTTTGAAACAGCCCCTGTTCTCTTTCCCTTTTGCCACACACTCCACGTGCATCGAGTAGTGATAAAGGCTGAAAAGAAAACACCGGACAACCGAAAAGAGCGCACCGACGGTCTACTTGATCACAACACTATTGCTGAAGCGATTATGACAAAAAAAGGAACGTCCCCTATTGTCATTTTAACAAGATACTCCTTATTTAGAGGAACTGGTATTATTATATAGAAAATTAAAACTAATTATCCTAGCGTTGATAAATATGGAGGCCGTGAAAATGCTAAGCGATGATTTACCCAAGCTAGCTAATGACATTCGTGCAATGCACGCAATCGTATTAGTCGGAGCCGGAGCTTCCATTCAAGCGGGCATACCATTGACTAATCAACTCTACCCAATTATGTGGAATACATTAGATCAAAATGTAGAATCAAGAAGGGCCGTGGCAAAGAAATTAAACTGCTCAGATGCCCAAGGTAAAAGTTTAATCGGAGACAACTGGGATAGAATGATGACGGCTTTTTCAGTTGTGGCAGAAAATAATATTGCAAGATTGATGTTTCAAAAGGCCTTTTCTGATTTTGATTGTGGAAAGACTTCTTTTTCACATGTATATACAGCTTTAGCTCAACTCTTACACTCAGGTTATATCGAGATGGTTATTTCTCTAAATTGGGATACGCAATTGGAAAAGGCTTGGCGCGCTTTATATGGGACTGAAATCAATTCTGAAAGAACCCAATTATACAAGCCACATGGCGATGCAAAGAATCCTTTATCCGTTTGGACTTTTCCAAATCAAGCAGGCACCTTAGATGAATCAGTATTACAAGAAGTTGATACAAAAAATCAAATTTTTTCTAAGGTTTTTTGCTTAATTGGCTATTCCGAGCGAGACAATTTAATTGTCCGAAATTTAATCAATCCTCTTGAAAATAAATGTCGAGTCTATAGAGTTTCGCCAAACGCAACTGGTGAGGGCTCAATTCAGTGTTGCGCCGAGGAAATTTTACCAAAGCTCGCAAAATTACTTTGTACCGACGATGCTATAAATTATTTTGACCAAATTACATTTAATATCCAACGTGGTCTTGAGGCTGCAATTGCTGGAGAGAGGTTGGGGGTTTCCGATGTTCTTGCATGCCCTCGCTTACCCCAAGCTGAACTAGCAAAAAAGAGGCTGGATGTATTACACTTCGTATCAATTTCAGGCTCTGCAGGCTGTGGGAAATCAATAACCTCATATCAGATAGCTTATGACTATATGAAGAGTGGCTGGGAAGTATTAAGACTTAAAGAGGACCAGCCCATTTCTAATGATATATTATTCGCGTTGGCCAACCTTAAACATAAAACAGTAATAATAATAGAAGATGCCCACCTACTGGCTTCACAACAAATAAGGCTACTAAAGGAACGTACATATGATCGACTCAAAATTATAGTCTCAAAAACAGAATTGATTAATGACCTATCAAATGACATTAGAATTTCCAATCTGCAATCTGTACAAACGATAAGAGATTATTATCTAGAACATAACCAGGAAGTACAACAGATAGTAATTAACTATGATAGTCACATTGGCGATGCATATCTCGATGAAAAGATCGAGGACAGAATTAATGTTGCTGCAAAAGAAGATAATCCATGGTTATTTAACTTTGTTTTACGGGGTGGATGGAACCAAACAAAACACGAGATATCAGTTTTAAGAGATTTAAATAGAGCAGATTATTTGTACATAATACTTGCTGCTTGTCAAATAGCAGGATTAGATGCATCAGTTTCAGTAGCGAAATTATATGAATATGCAAATATTTTTAATAAGGATAATCAATGGGCAGTTGCGTCTATCGAATATTTAAAAAAGAGAAAACTTATCCTAATTGAGCCTGGCGTACGCTGTTTGCATATTAGGTGTGCATCTTTTGCAATTATTTATTATATTAAGAATGCGGACAAAGACGATCACAACAATCTTATTAATTTATTAAAGGCAATAATTATAAAAAAAGACACTCCATTATTGGGCATCTCTTGGTTACTAAATACTCAAGATGTCAACTGGTATGGCCTCCGCCTACTTGATGACGAGGTGTGGACAGTTCTGGTTGCTAGATGTCTTTCCGCTACTGAATCTGTAGAAAGAAGAGATGCGGCTTTTGTATTAAATACTATTGCGCGATATCGGAAACAAGTAAATTTGGAGCCGTTTTTTGATAAAATCGCTGAGATAATTAATGAAATAGATGGTAACTCGGCGTATGCTTTCGGAAATTACATTAATGACATATACAATGGAAGCAAGGAATTATTTGAAAATTTGATTAAAAAAATAAATCCAAGAATTATTGGTCTCAGGTTTAACGACTCTACAACAAATGAATGGTACTCTTGGGGCCATTTTCTTAACCGCCTGCATTTAAGCAAAAATGCTTTATGGAAAAAAGAATTACTTTCAGCTATAGACGATAAAAGAATAGAATATTTGATAAAAAACGCCACTATAGAGGACACTAGTGTGTTGGGAGAATTTGTTACTGCCATTACGCTATTAAATAGGGAATTGGGCTATAGATTGTTCGAGCTATCTATGAATATTTTCTGCGAAGCGTTTCGTCAAACGCCCTTAAAAACATGGCAGGAAATTGAACACGAAATTGTTTGGTTGGTTTTAGGATATAGTATGTTTGCCAATCGCAAACCTAATGTTAAACAAAAGAAATACGCAAAACAAATTGTTAACGCACTATCAGACGACCAGGTTGCATATGACTTATCTCATGCGGTGCGAAGAGAGTGGGAACCATATGTTCATTTTCTTTACTGGGTTTTTATCGTGGACAAAAACAAGTATGCAAGAATTGTTAGCAAAATAGACCTAAGCTTGTTAGAGAAAACCTCCTTGGGATTGTGGAAAAGACCTCCCCGAGAATTGCGATTATTAGTAATGTGTCTATCGGCATATGGTGCTCTTTCAAAATCTTGGATTGAATCCCATGAATCGGAGATTAAAACAATAGATCCACTTATAGGCCGTGTAGCCCCGCAAGTTGCACTTAATGTGTTTGCAAGAAATGGTTATGTTGATTTTTGCGGCCATAATGAGCATGACTGGAACAGTGCTCAAGAGCTAATTTATCGCTTAAATCGACTTGATATAAGCGCTACGTCAGCAATTATAAAGCAGAACATCCCTAAAATCGTTAACTATATTAATAATTTACAAGAAATCGACTGTGAAAAAAATCAATTGCTCAACTTTCTCGAAACTATTTCTGATATCGACCAGAACTTAATCAGTATTATTTTTGCATCCCTCAACATGGTGGAATGTAACAAATCTTGGTCGCGAGCCACTCAAAGCAAAAAAAAGATAGTCATAAGAACCGTAAATAAGCTAATAGAGCTTTCTGAACAATTTTGTGGAAACTGTAACGGATTGCGCTCAGTTCAGTAAGTGCCTAATATCATCAGCCTGTAAACATAGGCGAATGTTAACCAAAATCCTATCACTTTTAGAATGTAAATATGATCAACTTGATTTCTTCTGTAAGTATTGCGTCATGGGTATATCAAGCAATATTGACGGTTATTTGGGCAGCGTTTTTTGTATGGTTGGCGGACTACCGTCGTAAGAAAAAACTACTAACTACGGTCACAAGGTTCAGGAATCTCAACTGGTATCGTCGCCCAAAGAAAAGTATAAATTTAGGCCGTTTGTCCGTGATGCCACGTGGCATGAAGTGTGAAAGCATCAGCTCGTGAAATATTAGATACTACTTGTTTTCAATCAATTGATGTTTCTTTTTTTGCACTTTATCAGGTTGAACTTAACCTGCAACGACCGTACGATTATAATAATAACCCAGGGATATCTGATGATCTTTTGAAATCTGCGAAACTGTCAATAAGAAAGAGTATAGAGTACTTAGCCAAATACGCCAGTATGGAGCAAGCCACTATATTTTTCAATGATTGGGTAAAGTCCAATGACGAAACTTATATCAAATAAAATAATTCCTCAACTTTAGGGTCAGACGCCGAGACAAGAAAGCAGGTGATATTCATGGCCTTAACCTCTTCAACAAAATTTGTCAACAGGGTTCCGTGGGTCAGACAAGCTATGTCTGAAGCTTGCAAATTATCTAAGACAGTTGATATAACGCCGCTCCATTCGATCCCCACCTGGACTCGCGAATTATCAGAATACGAATATTATTTGCTAGCAGTAGGCTCTACTATTAGTGAATTTCTTTCTAGTCTTGAATATTTACAGCATACTAGTTACTATTTAAACGAATTTAGGCCGACCAAACGTCAACGGGAGGCAGGAATAACCCATTATTGCCATATACAATATCATACTGAAGCATTTATTATTCGGGCAGCTTCACTTTATGATAGAGTACTAATTCTTGTTGATGCGATATTTCATCTTGGTATCGACTCTAGATATATAACTCACGATATCATTGTCTCAAATGCACATATAAAAAGCTCTAAAATACTTCCAACTCTTAAGGCACTAAAAAAAATAGTTGATAAATACAGAGATCCCAGAAACACAGTGATTCATCGTCAATCTTATACTGATAATGAATTAAGATTGATAGCATTTTATTCAATTTTAAACCAGGAGACGGACGAGGAAAAGACCTATGAACTGCAATGCACATATATGACTAAACGCTATGTTGCAGATAAGCAAAAAGAAATTGCTGAATTTTATGCCAAGTTAGAAGATAAACTTTTTACTTTATTTACCGAGTTAGCTCCGTATTATACATATAATTGTACATTATTACAAAAACTAGATTCTTCTACTTAGGCAATATTAGACTATCCAGTCACGAAATTAAATTTCGTAGTCTACAACATTGCGTTCAGCATCAGTGGACACCATATTTTCGTTTTGCCCCTTTACGACCGCGTCGCTGTGCTTCAAGTAGGTAAAAAAAAAATGATTCAATGTTTTCTAATTATGTCCAGAGGAAATATTCCACTTTTTTCCACAACCGTTGAAGCCTTTCTGCGCAAGGCTTCAACGGTTGTGTTTTCTTTGCAGCCAAACTACCGACTCGATGTGCATGGAGTGGTCTATAAAGGTTAAATTTGAAAACATTTTGTCCGTATCACGTTAGGCAGTGAACCGGGCAAGATCGAATAATATATTGATTACGCTATCGTATTATCATTGTGTTTGTTATATGCTAAAAGTGAATAGAATGGCCAGGAGGATTAAAGCGTGGACATCCAGTTATTTCGCACTTTTTTACTCGTAGCAAAATTGGGGAGTATTACTTCCGCTGCCGAGCAACTCAATTTTACCCAGCCGGCAATCTCATCTCAGATACGAACGCTGGAAGGGCATTTCGCGGTATCATTATTCGAGCGAGTTGGTAAAAAATTATATATAACCAATGCAGGGCGGGAATTGGTGAATCATGCGGAGAGATTAATGGCGGCATATGACGATATGCACGTTTCGCTACACACTTTCTCGGTAAGTGTCGATCCTATTAAATTAGGATCATCCACCGCCATGGTCAGTTATATTCTTTCCCCGATAATGCAAAAATTCCAACAATCCGGAATAAAAGGAACCCTCATCGTTGATACCTGTACATTTCTGTCAGATACTATCAAGGGTCTGCTGGACAATACTTTCGATCTAGTGATCGTCCACAATCAAGTTGACAACAATCATATTTTACAGTTTGATCTATCTCAAGAAAGACTTGTCTGGGTAGTTCAGCGTAATCTTGTTACTAAGAACGATGGTTGTCTTGATATGTGTCACTACCCATTTATGAATTATCGACCAGGGTCTGTTTACCGATCTAAATACGAAGCAATATTAAAGGACCTTAACATTAAGCCTTCAATCGAATGCAGCGATGCTTCATCGATTATGCGGGCTGTGCTTGACGGACTGGGAGTAGGCGTTCTGCCCTATGTTTTAGTTGCTCCGTTTTTGAACGATGGCACACTAATTGAGTTTGCTTCCGCACCGCAATTGACCTTTACAATTTCCATTGCTTTTCGCAAAAACAAGGTGCTGTCACCAGCCATCCGGGCCTTGCTCTCAATTTTTGCGGAGCATGCCAGTATTGACAGTGGTCTCGCCGAATATCTGGAATTCAACTAACTGTTTCAGTCCTTGTAAGTGGGAGAAACGCCGCAAGTGGTGTTTCTCCCACTTTTATTTGTCACGGTTTTTTCACCTTTCTATAATTGTTTTTTATTTAATCCATAAAGACTATTGATTTATCTATTGCGATTCCAACTGTTATGATTATCTTAAGTAATGTTATAAGATTCTGTATTTTGATTTATCAAGTGAGGAGGGATGATGTTCACCGAAACGCTTCCTTATAGAGAATCAAAGGAGGATGCAAATAGAATATGGAAAAAACACAAACCGAATGTTCTACCGGTCTATCCAAACGATTTCCCCTGTGGATCCAGATCCTAGTTGGTCTCGTCGTCGGATGCGCCATCGGCATACTTTGGCCGACAATCGGCGCGGCATTAAATCCGCTAGGCACAGCATTCATCAAGGCTATTAAAATGATCGTTATGCCTTTGGTATTCTCGGCTGTCACCCTAGGCATTTACAAAATGGGCAAGGATTTTAAACAGCTTGGGCGACTGAGCCTGATGGCTTTTGGTTGGTTCTACTTTGCCACTGGCATGTGTATCGTTCTTGGAATCACCCTGAATGCGATATTCCATCCCGGAGCAGGAGTTGCTCTGCAAGCCACAGGCAATATCCCGGCCAATCTCGCAAAATCGATTAATTGGACCCAGTTTTTCCTTGATCTCATTCCTGACAACATTGTCATGTCCGTCGCTCAGCAAAAAATTATCCCGACTTTGTTTTTCGCGATCTGCTTCGGTCTCTCTTTGGGTACTATTGGCGAGAAAGCCAAGCCCGTAGTTAACCTGCTAGAGGGCGTACTGGAGGCCATGTTCAAATTAACCAAAGGCATCGTGGCATTCTCTCCGCTGGCAGTCACCGGAATCATGGCCTGGGTATTTGCGACTCAGGGAGGCAAGGTTCTTTATGCCATGGCCAAGCTTGTCGGGGTATTCTATATTGGCGGAACGATTGTCGCGATTTCGTTTATCATCTTGACTTATCTACTCGGCTATAAACCCCTCGAATTGACTAAAAAAGTAGCCGAGCCACTGCTACTTGCGTTTACGACTTGTTCGTCAGAAGTAACGTTGCCTTCACTCATGCAAGTATTGGAACGGCTGGGCATTCCGAATCGAGTCGTATCTTTCGTTGTACCGCTCGGTTATAGTTTTAACACGGACGGCTCAGCATTCTACCAATCACTGACGGTGTGCTTTCTGGCGGAAGCATACGGACTTAATTTGGATATCCCCTCCATTCTCACCATCCTCTTAACCACGCTTATCGCCAATAAAGGTACCGCCAATGTGACAGCGGCTTCTCTGGTAATATTGGCAGTCATTCTGACTTCTATCGGACTGCCGGTAGAGGCGATCGCCATCGTGGCCGGTGTTGACCGGTTTATCGACATGGGACGTACTGCCATTAACGTCTATGGCAACACAGTTGCAGCGATTTTGCTCCATAAATACGGAGGCCGGGGAATTCAGGACGATGTTGTTCCTTCCGAAAACGCCTAACTCGGTACATGGTAACGCTGAAACAGAAGAACACCTGGGATTTCAAAATCCCAGGTGTTCTTCTGTCTGCCCTGCTGACCACTGGCAGGCGGGGTTTATGCCTTTTGGGGCAGCCATTCAGCGGCAAAAAGAGGATACCGTACCGCAAGGCCCAGAAGCTGTTCGCGGATTTCCGCAAGAGCAGGAGAATCCTGATAATTATGCAAGGCTTTACCAACAAGCGTACCGATCAAATACATTTCCTTTTCCTTCATGCCACGGGTGGTCAGAAATGGGCTGCCCATACGAACGCCGCTGCACGTATTCGGCGGTAAAGCATCAAAGGGAATGGGGTTTTTATTAGCTATTATTCCCACCGATTCTAATACCGCCTCCGCTTCCTTCCCTGATGGAACAAGTTTGGTAACGTCGACGACAACAAGATGAGTATCGGTTCCACCTGCCACCAAGCGCATTCCCTGATTCAAGCACCCGTCGGCAAGAGCCTTTGCATTCACGAGGACTTGCTTGCCATAACGCTTGTATTCGGCTGTCATACACTCTTTGAAAAGTACGGCGCGGGCGGCAATCATATCCAATTTGGACGCACCCTGAAGTCCGGGGAAAACGGCCCTGTCAATTTTGCCGGCCAACTCTTGGCGACAGAGAATGATTCCACCGCCCCGAGGCCCCCGAAAAGTTTTATGGGTCGAAGAAGATACAATATCGGCATACGGGACAGGCGAGGGAATTACCCCGGCGGCAACCAAGCCGATATTGTGGGCAAGGTCAACGAAAAGTAAGGCTCCAACCGACTTAGCTATTTCACCAAAGGCGGCAAAATCGATCAATCGCGGATAGGATGAGGTCCCGCAGATGATCATTTTCGGTTGGTGCTGCTGCGCCAACTTTCTTACCTGGCCCAGATCAATCTTCTCTGTTTCGCGGGCTACCCCGTAGTGTACTACGTTAAACATTTTCCCACTGTAGTGGAAGGGAGCGCCATGACTCAAGTGCCCGCCATGGCTTAATTCCATGGACAGAATGGTATCTCCCGGCTTCAACACGGCGTTTAAGATTGCAACATTTCCTACAGTCGCACTCATGGATTGCACATTGGCATGCTCACATTGAAACAGCTCTTTTAGCCTGTCTATGGCCAGATTCTCGACCTTGTCCGCCAATTCACATCCTGCGACATAACGTCTTCCGGGATAACCCTCGCTATTTTTGTTTGCCCAGATACTTCCCTCCAGACACGCAACAAGAGGAGAGACGCAATTTTCCGACGCGATTAAATTAATGGTAGTTCTCTGGCGTTCCGTTTCTTTTTGCGTTAAATCGATCAATTCCGGATCAAACTTTGAGAGAAGTTCTAATGCGCTTATACGCTCCATCCTAGCCACCTCATCCCTTAGATTAGCCAACCCATTGGCACTCCGTGTCAACTTTATTGGTATATGCCTGTTGCAGCTTTCTCGTCACCGGTCCTACAATGCCATTGTTGATTTTTTTGCTGCCAACGCCGATAACAGGCATGACTTCATTGGTCGTACTAGTCAAGAAAGTCTCATCGCAACTTTGCGCGAATTCAACGGTAAATGGCGTTTCAATCACCTTAATGTTCAACGACCTCGCGATATCAATGACTATTTTCCGGGTAATACCGTTGAGGATTAAGTTGTTAACCGGATGGGTCCATATCTCCCCGTCTTTTATCGCATAGAAATTACTGCTAGAGCCTTCTGTCAAGTATCCGTCGCGAACCAGAATTGCTTCGTAGAAACCGGCTTCCTTAGCTTGTTGTTTTGCTAATACGTTACCCAGCAGGTTCAAGGACTTGATGTCACACCGCAGCCAACGTTCATCAGGCACGGTGATTGCTTTTACCCCTTTTTCCCTCAACTCCGTGTTGGAACCGGAAGGCCGGATGGACATGGTGAGGCAGGACTTGACTGTGCCCGGAAAGTTGTGGACTCGCGGTGCGGTGCCTCGTGTTACCTGCAGATAGATATTGCCTTCCTTAATTTCACTTTTTTCAATGAGTAACTCGTGAAACCTTACCAAGTCGATCATAGAATACTCCAACGGAATCCGTAACTCTTGCAACGACCGCTCTAATCTGGCCAAATGGGGCTCATAGGCAAACAGTTTTCCATTATAAACTTTAGTCACTTCATAGGCCCCATCACCAAATTGGTGACCCCGATCTTCCATTCTGACTATTTTCTCGTCCAAGTCAATAACCCGACCATCGATAAGACCTAACGGTCCCATAATGAAACCCCTCCTCAAATATTAATCCCCGGGCCAACACCCATTTGATGATATCGAAACATTGCAGCTACAGTTGCTCCTACTGGGCTTTGGCTTAATTCTATTTTAAGTTGTCTGACAAAATAAGTTAAACAAATGGATTTTATCTATAACATAGATAAAATTTATAAGGAGCTCGCCATTAGCCGTTCCCGTCTTAATTAAACATCATGCTAAAGGGCAATGCCGTGGCAGTTGTCAGTAGCTTCCATAACTCCAACTCCCAACCTAAATACATGCTCCACTTGTATCATATTCATTACCCGTACTCGCTCAACCAGTATCCCGAATAACGCCTCGCCTAATTCCTGCACAGCGGCCATTCCCGCAGTAACTTGGCTATTTCCCGTACTTTTGCCAAAGTTCCCCGTCGCCCAATTCCGGCCTGCGTTACGACCGACCGCTATTCTTGAGATGTTCCATTAAGACCAGTTCTGTTAACAAACCAAAGCCAGGACTTCCGCAAGAAATCCTGGCTTTGGTTTGTGGTGCACGCAGTTTATATAGGCCTTTATGCAAATGCCCTAATCTTTTCATCATCATGATTTCAAATGTATGTCGGCTTTTTCCCAACCTCTAAATAATAAACTTCCTAATCGCTATCTGTAGCGCACTGGCCAGTTTGGCTAGTTCCTCACTGGAAGCTGCAATCTGTTGCATGGCGGCCGATTCTTCCTCAGTGGCTGCCGACACCGTCTGGGTTTGGCCGGCAATTTCTTTACTCATCTCGTCAATTCTCCGTATCACGCCAATTAATTCCTGCCCACTTCCTGCCACTTTTTGCAGCACCAGATAAATTTGCTCCACCCGTTCCGATACCGTTTGTATTAGAGAAGTAATATCCTCAAAAGATTTTCCAGCGATATTTACAACTTCTGTACCTGTCTTTACTTCGTCGGTTCCGCTCTTCATGGTCTCCACGGCTGTTTTGGTGTCATCTTGAATAGCTTTAATCAATTCGGAAATTTGTTTTGCTGAACTATGAGATTGTTCGGCCAGTTTACGGACTTCCTCCGCCACAACGGCAAAACTTCTGCCTTGCTCACCAGCGCGGGCGGCTTCGATAGCGGCATTGAGCGCCAATAAGTTGGTCTGTCCAGCTAAGCTGGAAATAGTATCAATGATTTGACCGATCTCACGGGAACGCAAGCCGAGTGCCCCGACTACTTCAGCCGAGTGGATAACTGATTTTTCAATGTTAGTCATCTGTTCAATGGCGTTCTCAATCGCCTTGCCGCCATCCAGGGCAGCATCAGTCGATTGTTTGGCAATTTCAGCCACCTCGCTAGCGTTGGCTACCATGTCACGAATATCCGTAGACATTCGACCGATGGCCCCGGTGGCTTCACTAACTATTTTTGACTGCTGATCGGTTTCTTGAGCGACTTTGGTGATTGCGATGGCAACTTGATTGGCTGCCTGAGTCGATTGGTCAGCACTGGTTGCCATTTCATCTGACGCCGTCACAACCCTGCTTGCTGACGCCGACACTTGCGTAATCAAACCACGCAGATTTACGACCATAGCATTGAAGTTGCTTGCTAATGTACCGACCTCATCCTTTGCTTGAATGTCAACCTCTGTTGTCAGATTACCTTTTTTGACAGCATTAGTGACGGTCAGTAATTGAAGGAGTGGCCGTACAGCTTGATTAGAAAAATAGTAACCAATCAGTGCAACAATTAAAATCGTAATCAATAACACTAACCCATTAGTCCATAGAAGACGCATGTTCTTCTCATTGTAGTCGGAATAGCTTTTTTCGTAGCAAATCACCCAACCTGTTTTAGGATCCTGCAGGAAGTTTACTAATTTCTTGTTACCTTGCTCATCAGTGATATCTATTGAACCATTCTCACCATTCAATCCTTTGCGGACAAACGCCAATTGACTTACGTCTTTGTGCTCAGCCACCAGTTTACTGTCAGGATGAGCCAAAATCTTGCCGTCCCGATCAACGATAAAAGCGATATCGCCCTCTTGGGAATGTTCAGTCACAAAATCCGATAATATAGTTAACTCTACAGAACCATGTAGCACCCCTATGATGCTTCCATCGTCTGTCCGGACTGGTGTTGCCAGATTAAAAATCGGATGATTGTTGGAGAAACTAATCATTACCTCTGAAACAACTTCCTCTTTGCCCTGCATGGCCTGTTTAAAAAACTCCCTATTCGAAACATCGGTTAGCTTCGAATTATTGCTTTTCGTCACTTGTTGACCTTTGTTATTTTCAAGACTAATCGGTAAAAGGATTGGGTATGTTTCAGATGCCTGCTGCAATATGTTCGTGGCACCTGTTACGTCGAAACTGCGAACTGCAGGATTGCGGGCAATGAGTTTAATTACCTCAAGATGCTTGTCGACAAGAACCTGCACTTCAGATTGCAGAGCTCTTACTTGTGTGAAGCTGAGCCTCTTATAATCATCCTGCATATTGCTGTTGAACAACCGGTAAGACACCAGTGATGCTATTAGCAACGGAAATGCACTGATCAATACTAATAAAAGCATTAATTTACGTTTCATTTTCTGCCCTCCTCAACCTACAGGTCAACAGCAGCACTGAAAATAATCAACTACCATACGAAATATCGCTTGAGCTTTTAAAGCCCTTTCATAAGTCGCTCGACTAGGTACCTGCAGTTGATGAAAAGCTGTTTTGCCAAACTATACCACCGTCGATGCACTTCCGGTGGCAACGAGCATAGGATACTGGGGGCATCTAATACTTCGAAAAGACAGCTCTAATATCATTCCTTAACTTGTCCCGGCTAGCGGGATTCCCGCCGACGATGTGCTATTTCCAATCGACAACTGTTGAGAACTCCCATCAAAGCAGTTTCTTTAGTGCGCCAATTACTTCATTCATGGTGCCGGGCTTTTCTGTTAGCACTTTATTCAGCCCAACCACGGAAGACCGTTTCAAAAAGTTAGTTGTTCCGATCGTGAGGATAGGATCCACACCGATTTCTTTCATCGTCTCGATGACCTGCTCCATTTCATGATAGCGTCTTTCACAGGCTGGCGCATGCGTTTGCACCCAATTAGCTGCCGTTTTTTCAAAGGGAGTCTTGCTCATTGTTTCAACAATGTCCAACCATAGTTCCTTATCTATCCCAGCGCACTGTCCAGCAAGCAAAAGCTCAATAAGCATTGCCTCCATCCCTTTGGAAAAAATACTCCGCAACATTTTGAACGTCGATGCCTTACCTATTTCGCTGCTAAAGACAGAGGTTCTCAGCCCCAGTCCCTCCAAGACTGCCGTGGCGTCTTCCGCCTGCTCCCCCCCCAGCAGAATCTTGGTGTCAGCACCGGTAGCGCCCAAAGCACCCAGAATTGCTCCCTCAACGAACACCGCTCCAGATGGTTTGATGATTTCACTCACATTAACCTTCACTGAAGGCGCAGTTGAGTTCAGATCTATATAAACCTGCCCTGCTTTGAGAAACGTCACGCATTCTTCAGCAACAGGAACAGCAACCTGGGTAACAACCGTAGAGAGAACATACTCTGTGTTTTCAACTACAGTCTTAAAGTCAGCAAACCTTATTCCAGTCACCCGCGCTCTGCTTTCAATCGTCTTAATACCGCCTTCCTTATTCAGTAGTACATCGTATGCGTAGACCTCGGAACAACCATTCTGCAACAACCGTTCAGACAAGAAAGACGCGACCTCACCAAATCCAATAAATCCAACTTTTACTGTCATCTTAATTCCTCTGCTTGTGCTTGCTGTTTACAGAGCAGCAAGTCATGTTTTTTATACAGCTTCTTTACTCCAAAATGAGCCAGGATGGAAAATATCAAAATGCCGGCAACGCCAAAAAGCAAGACTCCAAAGCCGGCATCCCAGCCATACCGGTCCACAACAAAGCCAATTACAGCCGTACCGCCCATTGCGCCGAATAAATAAGCTGAAATACCCCGCAAAGCAGTTCCTGCGCCGACAGCAAAAGTGGGAACCACTTCCATACTTTGTACATTCACTGCAAATTGAGGAATGTAAATCATGCATCCAACAACAGCGGCCGCGATCGTGATAGTCACAATCGATGTACTTATCCAGTACGTATACAAGCCTGCGGCCATGACTATCGCCGCAATAATAGCCGGTGGCATGCGGTACCCCTTGAATAATTTATCTGATACATAGCCCGTAAGCAACGTTGATGGGATTGCCGCCCATTCAAATACCAGAAAAGCTACGCTCATCTCTGCCTTGCTAAATCCTTTGACATGTAACAGATATAGCGGCAGCCAGGAAAACGTCCCAAACCGCACTATATATACAAATATATCCAACATTGCAAGGATCCAAATGTTCCCATTGGGTACTATATAGTGAATAAATATTTGCCAAGGATTCATCTCATTCGGTGGTTTAGCATTTTCCTTGAATTGTGTTTCCGCGGACAATTCAGTCGAATACATTTTATCCAGGGTGGGCAACCCTTCTTTTGCCGGCACATCTTTTCCAATCAATAACGTAAGACAGACAAGCACTCCGCCCGCAATAGCCGGAAAAATATAACTGGCAATCGGCCAGGCGCTGGTACCAACCAAGAAAATACCTAATGCAACAATTGGCGCAACTACGCCTCCCCCTATATTGTGCGAAATATTCCAGACAGCAGCGACGCGTCCCCGCTCCACTTTTGGATACCAATTTGCCATAGTAATATAAGCAGGGGCGCGCCCCATCCCTTGGAATACGCCGTTTAACACTAGCAATCCAACAAACATCCATACGGCAGAACTAAACCCCATAAGTATGTTCATCACACAACTCATGGCTAACCCAAAAGCAATAAAATATTTCACATTAAACTTATCTGCTAAGGCTCCCATCACCGCGGCGAAAAGACCATATGAAAGAAGCAGACAACTACTCAGAAAGCCGATTTCACTGACACTGAGGTGCAGATATTCCTTTAGATAAGGTGTCGATAGCGTAAAACTGTTCCGAGTAATGTAATATCCCATATAGGCCAAAAACATGCCCGCGATTGCACGAATTCTAAAAAGCTTATATACGGATTCAACCTTTTCCGGTGGCACCTCACCACTCGCCAGCCAATTCTTTATAATCATATTGATTTTGGAAAACATTTTCGTTGCCTCCTTAGTAGCATTGTTTTAACCTCCCAAACAATTTGACTATCGATTTGCTGCCTTATTTTTTGATCAAGCAGAGCATTACGTCGGACCGGTCATTTCTGCTTTTTTGCAATTCGATGATCGCGCTATATCGTCTGCAATTACCAACCTGCCGTCTAGAGCCTGCAATCGGTTCACTCGATTAGAGTTTGGTGCCACCGTTACAGACGCTTGCCTGAAAATATCGATTTCCTCCCCTAAGCCTTTCAACAATTCGTCCCTGGGAACTGCAGGATCCCATATATCAGCCGACAAAACAATTGAGAAAATTCAATTATTTTTTCCGGTAACTCCGATCATGCGAAGAACCAATATGTGCAAACTCCACATGATGCAGAATGCTTTGTAAAATTTTTGTCATCCCAGCCATACCTGTCCACAACAACGACTATTACAGCCGTATCGCTCATTGAGCCGACTAAATAAACCGAGCTTGATCTCTGCCTTGCTAAATCCTTTCAGAAGCTGTCCATATACTCTTGCATAAGTTTCGTCAGCCACTAGTACGTCAATTGTCTCTATGTAGAGATACTCATCAAGGATTTACTTTTGCGGTAAGTAAATCTTCTCTGCCGCTCGCAGTTCATTGTCTCCAGAGATGTCAAACACGTCTTTTACTGAAGCAATGCTTTTTTCAATATTAGCTAGTGTCTCCTGTTCCTTAATCGCCTTGCTCATTTGCCGCATCGCGGTGATACTTGCCCGCAAGTTATGGTTGGCCCAAATTACCACGGAAATATTGGCTTGTCGGAAGGCCTCAGTTGGCGTTGTATAATAGGTAGTCGGCACTATTATCACGGGGCATCGATTCTCCCATTCCTTGGCGAATTCCAGGATTTCGTCCGCGTTTGATTTCTTTGAATGTATCAAAATCCCATCGGCCCCCGCCTGGTGATATGCGGCAGCACGTTTTAAAGCTTCTTTCATTCCTTTACTACTAATAAGGGCCTCGACCCGGGCAATGATTGAAAAATCCGGGTCGGTTTTGCTATCTTGTCCCGCCTTGATTTTTCCACAAAATTCTTCAATATCAGCTAATTCCTGCCCGTCTCCAATGAATGAATTAGTCTTCGGAAAGATTTTATCCTCAATACATACACCGGCAATTCCCCGTTGACACAGCTTTTTAACTAACCGGCGAACATTGTTGAAATTCCCATACCCGGTATCACCATCTACCAAAATAGGAATCGAAGTTGCATCTGACATAAACTCTAGAACTTCTAGCACTTGAGTCCAAGAGGCTTCATTGCTGTCGCGAACACCCAAGGCAGCCGACATAGACAACCCCGAGGCCCAAATGCCGTCAAACCCAGCTTCTTCTACAAGTTTTGCCGACAGCCCATTATGCGCTTCCATAATGAAACTCGTTTCCGGAGAGGCTAGGAGATTACGAAATTTCTTACTTTTTGAAATAGAAACATTACCGATTATATCAGACATCAAGAAAACTCCCTTTCACGAATAATATTTTTTCCATCATTTTGCATTTAGCAAATATAGCGACAGCCATGAGAACATTACAAACCGCACTATATCTACAAATGCATCCACTATCGCAATGTAGTTGTCAACTACAGCTTCGAGACGTCATTCCAGGCGCTTCGCTCCCGGGGAATGACGCAGATTTGCGCCTTGCGGGCGCAAATCTGCGTCATTAGCAATATCAGAACTATAGCAATTCCTCGGAAACGGTCCGGAATTTTCTTGCACTGGATTGGCTGAATGCCAGGTTTGCTAAGGCATCCTCATTAATCGTAATCCCCAACCCAGGACCAGTGGGGATGATAAAATGGCCGTCAACTAGTTCAAAAGGTGTCTCTAAAATCTCATTTCCCTTTTCTTTGAAGTTTACAAAATATTCGGTAATCAAGAAGTTAGGAGCCATCGCTGCAACTTGCAGGGTTGCCGCCAATGAAACAGTCGTGCTGTTGTGGTTGTGCGGGCAAACCGCCACATAATTGGCTTCTGCCATCGCGGCAATTTCTTTGAGTTCAAGAATACCCCCACAGTGAGAGACATCCGGATTTAGAATGTCCGCCGCTCTCTTGGCCAAGACTTCTCGGAAATTCACCTTCGTGCAAAGTGTTTCACCGGTTACAATGGGCAAATCGATCCTACTACGTACTTCAGCTAAAGCGTCAACATTTTCAACGGGCACCGGTTCTTCATACCAGAAGGGCTTAAATTCAGCCATCTCCTTTGCCACTCTAATCGCGGACATAGGCGATAGGCGTCGGTGCACCTCGACCAGGATGTCGATATCCGGGCCTACCGCCTCCCGCACGATGCGGACATTTTCAACGGCTGTCTTTTCATCCTGCCTGCTGACGTAGCTGCGCATAGGACCAGGAAACGGCTCAAACTTAAGGGCCGTAAAACCCATCTTGACGGTATCGATCGCGGCTTGGCGCAAGTGTCCCGGGCTGAATATCGCACTGTTCCATGAGCCGTTCGTTGTCCACCCATTGGCATATGCTCTGATGCGATCCCGACAAGGGCCTCCTAAAAGGTTATAAACAGGCGTATCTAGTTTCTTGCCAACAACATCCCACAAGGCTTGCTCAATGCCGCTCAGAGCACAGAAAAGCTCAATACCGCCTCTTCGACCCCCAAAGTCATTGTATACAAGCTGGGAAAAATGTTTGATATGGAAGGGATCACGTCCGATGAGATACCGACCTAACTCTTTGACAAACTGAGCTTGGGCGAGATCACGATCTCGCATTGTATATGATTCTCCCCAGCCGGTAATGCCTTCATCGGTTTCTACCTTAACGAACAACCAATTTTTGTCTTCGATATAATGTTCACCACTCCCTGAATATGGATGAACGAGAATAGCTTGGACATCAGTAACTTTCAAAAAAACAACTCCCTTTCACGAATAATATTTTTGCCAAGCCTCGTCTTTATTAAGACTATCATTTTGACGAATCTTCTTAGCAAATTAATCGTAGCTCCAAAAGAGTTGGTTGTAAAACGCATAGATTCTCATATAAATGTCGAAAAATTGATGTTTTACAAAAAACAAAAACTCACCGCCGGCAATCATTCCGACGATGAGCGAAAATCCAAAATATTACGTTGTCTTTTTCTCTTTAAACAATTTTTCTAAGTAGTGATTAAGGATGCCTAGGCTTTGGGCAGCGCTGGGAGTGGGATATCTATGCATGAGCTTATAATACAAACGATTTGGCGGCTTTTCCGACAACTTTTGAAGTATAAATTTCCCGGATTGCGCAATCCATTGCCCCACTGAATTGACAACAATAGCCCATTGCTTTGAATCCACCATGAGTGCCGGAAAAAGCTCTGCCATATCAACACGAACACGGCGCGGGTACGTGGGATCCCACCGCTGATCATGCCATTGCTGATAGTTCGATCCCCATTTCCAATATAACTCATATTCTGGATCCAGACTTCTTATATCAATGATCTCTAGGCTATTACGTTCAGGTGTAGCCAGTCTCAGCAACATCATTTCTTCTTCTATGAAGGGTTCAAGAACCAAAGACGCCGGCAAGGGCATTTCCCGCCCCAGGAAAGCGACATCCATCTCTTTTTTGACAATACCCTCGACTGCTTCTTCTGTGTGTTCCGTGTGAACCCAATACCGTATGCTTGGAACATGTTGGTATAACGCGCGGTAAAGGGGAGGGAGTACATACATGTTCAAGCTATTTGGGGCACTGATGTTAATGCTCATTTGTGCTCCTGCGCTTTGAAACATTTGCGTTTCATTCCAAAGTGTGTTCCACCGTTCTGCAAGATTAACAAAATTTTCTCCTGAAGGCGTCATTCGAATATGATCACCGCCTTTATTGCGTTCTATCAATTTAACCCCCAGTTCTTGCTCCAAAGTTTTAAGTCTGTACCCCACTGTAGACGGAGACAAAAACAGGCTTTCCGCCGCATGCTTTAAGTTCTTTTCCTGTACTATTGCTAAGAAGGCTTGTATACCCAAATAATACATGTTGTTCCCCCCAATCCAGAATGAAGGAGTTTCGTTTTGTCTATCCGGTATCTGTTTATTGTAATCCCTTTCGATAATTTGCCGTTTTCCCCTTTTAGTAATAAAAGGCGTTTTAAGAAAATACTCTGTTTTCGAAATATTGTTCATTCAGAGAACCTACTGGTATTATGGGCTCTGTCCTGATGAGAGAAACGACGGTAAAAGCCCTAAGCTTGCCTCTCCAATTAAGGAGAAACAAGCTTAGGGCTTATCATTCTCGCAACGCAAAAGTAGCCACGAGTCCTTTATTTCCCGTATCCGCTCAACCAACATGTCCACATGCCTTGGCAATCTACCGCACAAAATCAAAATCCCAGTACCCTGATTGTAAAGGCTTCCGGGATTCGATAACAGCTTTTTGAGCTTTCCTATGATTGTAAGCCGAAAGAGAAAGTTACCTTTACCGACATGGCACCACTGTCATGTTGTGAAACGAGAGTTGATAAAACAACTCCAAGATACCTACCTTTTGTCTTTTAGAATATTAACAGTGGAAACGCGCTTTATCTGTTGTGCTCACTTTGTTGTATTCAAAGCAGCCGAATGCTTTATCCCCCTGAGTTTCATATTTGGTCTGCTCCCGAATTATGTGCCACGAAAGAGCCAATTAAAGATCGGCGGGTATTCTCCTCGCATCAGCGAGGCATTTTCATAAAAATACAGGATAAATGGCGATTAGCTGAGTTAAAGACGCAGAATAACCTGCTGCTATAAATCAATCTTAACACCGTTAATATCTCGCTCCAATTTAGACTAAAAATACAGGGATCGACCGCTCCTAAGGACTCATTGGAGTCAACTTTGCTAAGATATAAGTCAAATTCAAAGAAAGCCGCCCTTCGGCTGAAAAAAAGTCAATATTAGTCAGCGTTTTGATCTTCCCTAAACGGTATCTTAATGTACTTGAGTGTATATGAAGCTCCTGCGCCGCTTTTTCTAACGAGGATGCAGCCAAGCAAGTTCCCAGCGTAAGCCACAATTCAGCGTGATATTTGCAATCGTATTCCTTAATGGGATTTATTATCTGTTTAATCAAGATTCTATGTTCAGTCGTGTCTATACCCCGAAGCAATAGCCCTTCCTTAATAAAATCGCTATAACAAAACACATTGCTCTCTGGCTTGAAGGTCCTGCCTAGCGCCACTGCTTTTTGGGCCTGTTCATAACAGTCTGGTAGTCTTCGCATATCTTTGACTAGAAAACTATATCCGATATCCACGTCATTACTTTCTTTTTCCGGTCTCCCTTTAAGAAACGTTTTCAGAGTGCGTCTAAGATAGGCATCGCTAAGTAACGGTGATTTTTCAGGGAGTGAAATAATAACCACGATTTCAGGTGCTTTCAGAAAAACCGCACTGTTGGGAAACTCAGTCTGAAGACGAACGAACCATTGCCTTTTCACGATTTGAAGAGAATCAGCAGAATCGTCCTTGCTGCGAAAGGAAAGCAAAAGTACCATATGATGTTTCTGAGGGTTCAGACCAAGAAGCTGAACCCTATCTTGAACGATCGATTCATCCTGATATCGACGGAACAATATTTCATCTGCGATTGCTGTAACCATACGTTGTTCGGTTTCGATCATCAGGTGCTTTTCAAGCAATTTTATGGATACAAACCCAACAACCTGTTTAATTAGCAGCAATTCCCGGTCATTCGGTTGCTTGGTCATTTTAACAATAATATGCCCAAGCACGTGCTGGTGTGCTAAACAGGGAAACAGGTAAAAGTCACCATATTGTGCGGGAGATACTACTGGGCTGCTGCGATAGGCTTCGTCTTGTAAAAGCAGCTCCACACCGACGTCGTCCTCCGGCGTTGGCCGATACTGCGCCAGGATCTTACCTGATGTTGCCACGCAGGCGCAATAACAATCAAGAATTTTTCCTAAATTATCAAGAAAGGTTCCGATCTTATCCCCCTCAAGAACTGAACCGAGAAGCAATTCATACTGTTCATGCAAACATTTGATTGTGCCGAATTGTTCGTTTATGACCTCTGACAAGACGGTATTGATAACTTCCCGGAAAGTAATCTCCTTGGACATGGAAAAAAGCGGCAAGTCAAACTCCTCCGCTAGTTGCACCATGCAAGACGGCACTTGCTCAACAAACCGATCAATCTTTATTGCCAACCCTGCAATTCTACACTTGCCGAGTTTAGTCATGACCTCCTGCAGCAAACTTTCACTGTCTTTCATCGAATAGAGGGTAGAAAGAACAAAAACATTCTCTTGCATGTAATCCGGAAAGTCGGGAACTTCCATGACTGTTACATGCCTTACCTCTCTGTCTAGCCCCCCGCTCCCAGCGATCAATCGAAAACCGCTCCTGAAAAGCTCTGTAGCACAAAGTTCAGATAGAGTCACTGCCATTTGACCAACCTCCTAGTCTGCAACGAAAACACGAGCCAGACAACGCACCCTCCGTAAGAGGTACATATTACACTTATAATATAACATAAAATACAGACATCGGCAGTGTTCAACATTTTAAGACAAGATCCTCAATTTAAGCCAAGCCGGTAGTCGCTTCAAGAGGAGTATTTTAAACTAATATTCCAGGCTCTTGACTATCCTATCCAATTTTTGGGACAGATTGTTTAGTTCTTGCGCAGTGTTTGCCAGCTCCGCCACAGCTACAGCAATTTGGGTAGCACTATTGTCAATTTCTTTAATCTGGCTTGCAATTGCCCCACTGTCCTGCTGAATCAATTTCAATGAAGTTACAATTGTGTTAACAGAACTGATACTATCGGCAGCAAGTTTCCTTATTTCCTCAGCTACGACCCCAAAGCCTCTACCTTGTTCCCCAACCCTGGCCGCTTCAATTGCAGCATTTAACCCTAAAAGATTGGTTTGTCCCGCAATCCCTTTAATAAAATGAATGATCTGATCAGTATCGGACACACGTTGCCCAGATTGGGCTATCATCCCGGCTATTTGTTGGGAAATTCCGGCTAGCTGCTGACTTTGCGCCGCTATCTCCTCCGCAGTTGAGGCTGTGCTTTCAATACTGTTTATTAGTATCTTCGACATTTCTTTCATTTCCTCGAATTTTTCCGTTGTTTCCGCCACGGAAACAGCCCCAATAATATTGTTTTCATCATCAAAAATAGGAATCGCTTTGGCAATAACTGAAACCCCCAAAACCGCTTTGTCGATATGAACGACAGTCCTTTTGCCATTTTGAATAGCTTGAGACACTGCCCATTGGGGCCCCAGGGTATCTCCGGGCTTTGTATTCGCTTTTACTTTTTTGCCGGGTAAATACTCTATAATTTTATCTCGATCAGAAAAGGTTACTGCGCAATCTTCTGTGTAAAGCTGCTGTAAATAAGGAAGCAGCCTCTGAAAACTGATCATAATTCCAGAATCGTCATTATACATTCGATTATCTCCCCTTTTCCGCAGCCGTTTTCCCTCATAGACATCCCCAACTTTAGTCAAGTAAGTGAAGGTAGCTGCCTGCGATCTTCGAGCTGCTCTTTTAAAAAATTAACTGCCTTGACCTGGATATATAAATATGACTCCCTTGGCAAGCTAAGGGAGCCATATCCAGGCAATAGCTTAAAGAAACCCTTTAATTTAGGCCATGGCTAAATTTCTACTGCATAACTTCGCACCTTATCCCAATCAACCTCCGCGCCAATTCCGGGCTTGTCCGAAATTAACATCGCGCCATTCTTAATAATAAGCTCGTTCTTAAGAAGTCGGTCACTAATCTCCAAGAAGTATGTCAACTCACAAGGTAAGCTGATTTGCCGAAAAGCAGCCGCAAACTGAAGGCAGGCAGCTGTTCCCAAGTCTGTTTCGGCTTGCAGGCTGATCTGAACCGGCAGATTCGCAATCTCTGCCAAATGCACAATTTTACGGGATATCGTAAATCCGGTTCGTGGAATCTTTATGCCTATCTGCCCAATTGCCCCTAACTGTACTTGATGATAAACGTCGGCATACGTGAACGTGCTTTCGTCACTGAGGATCGGAATGTCTCCCTTTTGAGCCAGCTCTTTCCGGCCCTCGTTATCCCATGCCTGTAGCGGCTCTTCTAGACTGCACAGGACCCCCTCCAAAGCCTTCATGACCCGGTAGGCATCCTGTCGGTTATAAGCCATATTGGCGTCGATATACAGCCGAACGTCATCCGGGGAGTTTTCCCGCATCAACTTGAGAATCTTAATGTCATTGTCCGGGTCCGGCCCACCTTTTACCTTAAATGTCCGATAACCTTCTTTGATTTTACACTTGAGTTCTTCGAGCATCTCTTCGTTTTTGCCGAATGCGATCTGCCAAGAGAGGTTGACTTCCTGTCTATAAGGTCCGCCAAACATTTTATATACAGGAAGGTTAAGAAGTTTGCCATTCAGGTCATGTAGAGCAACATCGATGGCTCCTTTTGCAGCCGGGTTCCAGACCACTGTATTCATTTTTTCCCAGATACGTTCGATAGAAAAGGAATCTTCGCCAATTAGCAACGGGGCCAGATATTTCTTGATGGCGAAGAACATCCCTTCCTGGGTTTCACCATAGATCATGGGACGCGGAATCGCTTCCGCCACCCCATAAGTGCCGTCTTCTGACTCAATTTTTACGATCAAATGCTCCGCCGCGGCCAAAACTCCAGCCGCCCATGTACAACTCTTAGCATTGGGAACCTTGTAAGGAGTGACTTCTACGTTGCGTATGATCATGTAACCATTCCTCCGATTTCGCGGCTTAAGAGCTACAGTGCCCCACGGCCTACCGTAAGGTTAGGCGTTTTTTGCCTGAATTATATCCTCCAGGCGTTTTCCGGCTGTCTCGGGTCCGAAAAACATTGTCGGTACCATGCACCAGCCTACTAAAACAGCGATCAACAGCCCAATAGCCACCGAATATTGCTGGGCGACGAATCCCATTAATGCCGGTGCAGCCATGCCGGCCACCTTACCAACGGCAATGGCAAATCCAACCCCCAAAGAACGAACATAGGACGGAAAGATCTCGGTACTATAGCTGATTAACACCGTATGCGCTCCCATTCCTATCCCGATGAGCGTCGCGATGACATAGATTGTAGCCATGGAAACACCGGTCTGTGTCTTTAAGTAGTTCAGATAAATGACACTTATCAGGCTGATAGTAACAAACAATGCCATTGTTGGCTTTCTGCCGATCCTGTCGGATATTGGTCCCGCAGATACATAACCGATCGTGGCGATTGCCCACATGATCATCGTTATATATGAGGTTGTCATTTTATCAATTTTAAAATCAAGCATGAGGATGGTGGGAAACCATAATACCAAGCCCCAGGAGTAGAATCCGCCACAGATATGGAGAATTGTGGAGATAAGCGTATACTTCCGGTATTGGGGTTTAAAAAGCTCCCAAACACTGATTTTCTCGTTTTTAGCCTTTCCTTCTGCACTTGCCTTTCGGCTTTCTTCCTTAGCTTGCAGCCATCTCTCGCTTTCCTTCAACGTACTTAGCACGAAAAAGCACAGAATCGCCGGTATCACCAAAACATAATAACAGCTTCGCCAGCCAAAGTTCCCTCCTATTATCGCCGCAAAAATTACTGCGGCGATAAAGTAGCCGATTGGGTACCCTGCCTGCATCAAACCCATTGCAAATCCGCGCCGCTTGGCTGGAACTACCTCGGTTAAATAAGCGGCACCAACCGGCCATTCCCCTCCGGTACCACCGCCGGTAAAGAATCGAGCAATGGCGACGTGGTAAAAGTTCTGGGCCAAACCGGTGATCCCTGAAAACACTGAATAAAGGCCGATACAACTGATCATACCGATCCGTCTTCCTTTGTGGTCTGCCAACAGTGGAATAAAAAAGGATCCAAGAACGGCGCCAAACAGAAAGACTGAGCCGATCATTCCCATCTGCCCCAGAGATAAACCAAATTCCTCCCTTATCATAGGTAGGGTTAACGCATAAATCACACCGTCAGCTGCATCGAATACCCATGCAACAAGCACGAATATCAATACTTTCCATGCATAAGAAGACATCTTCGCGTCTGATTCATCCGATTGAATGACTTTCTTTTCCTCTTCTGCCACTACTAAAGTACCTCCTTATCAAATTAGCTAATACCTGGGACTCCTACACATTTAAAACCTAATCTCACCTCACCCCATCATCGCGCCAAACAACAATTCGAGTATAAAAGGCACTTCACAACTGCAATGACTTTGCTCGTTGTGAGTCCTCCGCAGCACTTCACCTTTCTATGTGTTATGCACTAATGATCCATAATTGATATCTGATAACTCTTTTCTTCTTACGCGTTCATAGTGCCTTCGCGCAAATATTCAAAAAAATTCTGTCATTTTCCTATAAATCTAGTATGAAATCGTTGAGGTCAACTGCCCTCATTTTAAAACGACTATCGCATTCTTTTTCTGGGTACGTATCCCGCCTTGACGCCACCAACAACATATTTATAAATCAACAGTTGAAGAACATCCTTCAACTTAGTTAAGTCAGCAGTCCATTCCAAAGTTCTTGCCAGTATACTTAATGGACCACCAATTAAATTGGTGGTCCATTAAGCAAGTATAGTTTCAGTTACTAATCACAGCCCTGACAAAAACTCATCAACAATCTGACTAACCGCTTTCGGATTTTCCACTGCCGCGAAATGACCGATTCCCGGCAATGGCTTGTACACAACTTTTTTAGCATTGACAAGCCTTGCCTTGGTTTCTTCAACGAGTTCCTGGCTTACAATCCAGTCGTCCTCACCACGGATAATGAGCACCGGACAGGTGACTTTATTCATCTTGTCTCTTACGTCGAATGTTCCATAAATTGCCCAGTCGCCGATTTTTGCCTGATTGCATTCCGTCATGACACCCCATTGAATGAAGTCGATCGCCGCTTGGTCAGTATCCCGGCCGATTAAGCTTTTGCTAAATCCAAGGTGAGCATGTTGTAAGCTTACATGAGGATGGTTATACAATGCCATAGATAGCGGAGAAATCGTCGGAGTATAATCAGCCCCTTGCATGGAAATCACAGCTTTCACCGGATAGTTTTGCGCCAGTTCCCATTGAATATTACCGCCCAGGGAACACCCCATCGTGACTGGTTGCTTAATGCCGAGCGTTTCGATAAACTCCCAGATAAACGCACCGAATTCTTCCCGGGTATCCAAGCATTTATTACCTTTTACGGGCATTGATTTACCATGCCCTGGCATATCCAACGCAACAAGCTGGTATTTTCCAGCCAATATCTCCATTATCCCATGATACTGTCTTGTCTCCCGACCAGCAGTATGAATACATACAACAGTTGCCGTCCCCGGATTATATGTCTCATAATTTGTCTCGTAGTAGGTTTTAAGCCCTTTAATCAGCGTATAACGCCCGATAATGTTCTTCACAATCTTTGCCCCTCCTTAAAGTTCACAAAGCTTGGTGCACAAGTATTCCAGGCAATTAATATTAGTCTGAGCCCTGATATAGTTTCCTTGCAAGCTAAGCTTGCCGTGATGTGGATTAATGGCGCGGTAAAAGTTCTTGTGTTCGTAGAACTTCTGCCATCCTTCCTCCGGCCCGATCACTGCGATATCAATTCCAGTCAACGGAATTCCTTTGAATACTTCGAGAATCGTGCCTTTATAGAAAGCCAAAGTATATTGGTTTTCCCCAAATCCCAATGTCATCGTACCCGTCAAATACTCCCCGAATCCTTCCTTTTTAAATGCCGGGTCCTGGTTGAGCTTTTCCATCAGCAAATTCAGCTTGTTTAACACAGAAATGCCCCCTTTATAAATCGCTGACCTAACTGAATGCTTTACACAACATGTTTTTTACACAACTCTCCCCCCCCACTGCCATGAACTCTGCACTGTAATGAGCCCTCTAACTATTTATAATTATATTTTAATAAGCTAAAGCCTTTGCCCAAACTCTCTAAAAATTACGTCATTTATCGTAATATTCTAGGAAATGGTCGGCTTTCCCAAAACAGTTCGGCTCTTTATTGGCATTTTCACATCGCAACCAACCCTTCGGCTAATAAATTCTCCGTTACTCCGCTATTCGATAGTCATTCATCGATCGATATAAGCTGAGTTCCGGTTTGAATCGGGTCGCCGGGCTTGACGAAGATTTCCCTGACCACGCCGGCGCCGGCGGCCAGTACAGGGTTGTGCATTTTCATTGCCTCGACGATGATCAGTTCCTGGCCCTGCTTCACGCTATCGCCGACGTTGACTCTGACCGAAATGATCTTGCCGGGCATCGGAGCACTGATGATGCCTGCACCGCCGCCAACGGGAGCGGCTTTCGGAGCAGCGGGGGCCGCGACCGGGGCTGGAGCAGGTGCAGCAACCGGAGTGGGTGTGGCTTTGGCGGCCGGAGCGGCGCCACCGCCCTTTTTCTCGACGATAACGTCATAAGATTTACCATTCACGGTAATGGAGTAAGTTGCCATGGTCCATCCTCCTTGTAGTCTCTCTTGTCTTTACTGGCGGCCCTGCATCAGTTCCTGCCGGCCGGTGAAAGCCCAGTTCCGGCCACTCGTCCTGATGCTAACCACTTGGAATTCGCCGCCACCTTCGAATTCGGCGACAGCCGCGGTGATTACAGCCAACAACTCGTCGTCTTCCGCCTCCTGTACGGCGTAAGCTGGTGCTGCGCTTGCCGCAAGCTGGAGAGCCGACTGCGCCGATTCTTCCTTCGGCTTATTCCGCAGTATGAGGAACAATATGACGGCGACTACGATAACCACCAATAGCCATGTCATTAGTTGTTTCCCCCTTTCGATTGATTTTTGGTTTTGTCTTTTTCCTTTTAAACCTTACTTTACGCCAAGGAGCGCCAGCATGATACCGCCCGATATCGCCGTGCCGAATACCCCGGCCAGGTTGGGTCCCATGGCATGCATGATCAGGAAGTTATATGGGTTTTCCTT
>JARLHU010000201.1 GCA_031292095.1 Desulfosporosinus sp. | reverse complement strand
CGTCAATGCTGCTATGGTTATTGTAGCTGCTGCTGTATTCTTTAAACATGGAATGGCTGTGGATACGATTGAACAAGCACACAAATCATTAGAGCCCCTTTTGGGGACACTGTCTAGCGGAGCATTTGGGATCGCTTTATTGGCTTCGGGTCTGTCATCCTCTGCCGTGGGCACTATGGCTGGGCAAACCATTATGAAAGGCTTTGTTGGCTTAAATATACCCATTAATATCAGACGATTGATTACTATGACCCCGGCTTTGATTATTATTGCCTTAGGTATTAACGCCATGAAAGCATTAATTATGAGCCAAGTTGTCTTGAGTTTCGCCCTTCCATTTGCTATAGTGCCTATGCTGCTGATCACTAGCCGCAAAGACTTAATGGGTAGTTTAGTCAACAAACGTTCTACCAAAATAGCAGGTTGGATTATTACAAGTATTATTGTTGGTTTAAATGCAGTTCTGCTTTACCTGACTTTCACTGGTAGCGTATAATGGGCTTTCCTAAAGTTTAAGTAGCAAGAATCAGTATAAGCAATAAGGCCGGGGGACCTTTACCCCGGCTTTACTGAAAAATTATAGGGGTGTTTTAAATGACTGAGAATAGCATTCATAGCCAAAAGAAAACATTTACCTCTATTGGGTTGGCTAATAAATGTGTTGCCTTGCCAATGGTCAAAAAAGGAATTTATATTGAGATTCTTTCAATTCTATGGATGTTTATCGAAGCCGGTGTCGCTGTTGGGGCAGGGATACTTGCCCACTCGTTAGCACTTGTGGCATTCGGTGCAGATAGTGTCATCGAATTGATTGCAGGTTTTGTGTTGCTCTGGCGTTTATATGTTGAAGCAAGTGGTGCTACCTTAGAACGCATCAAACGTGCTGAAAAAATTTCTTCATGGGTTGTCGGTATTTCATTGTTATTATTGGCAGTCTATATCGCTATATCAGCAATACATAATCTTTGGATACACCAAGGAGCAGAATCCACATTTCTTGGAATTGGTCTTTCAATTGCGTCAGGCATTATAATGCCAATATTAGCAAGAGCAAAAAAGCATATTGGCGATAAGATTGGCAGTAAAGCATTGAAAGCTGATGGTTCATGCAGTTTTGTTTGTGCCTATATGGCTTGGACATTACTCGTGGGTATGTTATTGACCGCACTCGTTGACTGGTGGTGGATTGATTCGCTTATTGCTTTAGCCCTAGTTTATTTTGTAGTTAAAGAAGGACTGGAAGCTGTTCAAGAAGCGAAAGGAGTTTCGGATAATTGTTGTAGCAAATGTTAAACCTCGGTAAGGTTTTATAAATTAAGAGATGATACACATACCAGTTTAGTTAAAGTTGAAGAAAATTAGGAGGCATCTGAAGTGGAGGATCTTAGTATTCATCAAAGCCAAAAGAAGATCTTTATCTCAATTAGTTTGGTTGGTGTAATATTAGCTTTAAAACTATGTTTTGCTGTATTTACCAATAGTCTTGCTCTGTTTTAGCGACTCTTGGCACTTGGTAACCGATTTTGCATCACTCATTATCAGTTGGTGGGGCCTCAAAATAGCAACAAAACAAGCTGATTGCAAAAACACATTCGGATACTACCGTTACAGTGTGCTTACGGCTTTAATCAATAATGTGTCCCTAATAACCATTTCCCTCTTTATATTTTATAAAGCCGTTGGCCGTTTTCTTCATCCAGTCGCCGTAGAACCGAAAGGCATGATTATCGTAGCTACTGTAGGGTTGATCGTAAACATAGCGATTGTTCTAAATCTTAGGCAAAATACGAACAACTTAAATGTAAGAAGTGCTTTCCTCCATTTTACTGGGGATGCCCTTGCTGATTTGGGAGTACTTCTGGGAGGGATAGTTATTATTTTTACAGGGTGGTCAAAGGTTGATACGTTATTGAGTTCAATACTTGCCTGTCTCATTCTAAAAAGTGCTGTTAAAATGACGTGGGAATGTCTACGTATCTTCCTAGAATCCGTTCCGTGTAATGTTTCGATCAAAGAGCTTCGATCTTCTATCTTAGCCATTGATGGTGTTCAAGGAGTAACCGATATCCATGTTTGGAGCCTCTCGCAAGAAGTGACCGCTATGACAGCTCATGCGTGGGTTACAGAATTAAATAAGGAACAAACGCTGGAACTTTTGCACAAAATACAACACACATGCTACGAGAAATTTGGGATTGCCCATACAACAATACAATTTGAGTATTGTGCGTGTAGTAGCTGTTTTCACAATAAGATTGACCATAAAAAACAATGTTCGATGTGCATCGATTTATGTCCTACGGGTTAGGATCCATGTGTATCCATGTGTATTTCTGATAAATCCTAGAATCCCTCATCTAATCTCTCAGACTTTTCTTTTTCTAAATATTCCTATTTGTCCGAACAAAAAGAAACGCCCTCTACGCTCAATTGACGCGGGAGGGCTCTATCTTTTCTACATTTAGATTTTCACTATGCATTTCCGGAGAACGGAAATGCATAGGCATGCACGTCCAGAGCGATTAAAAGTATCTTCGAAATATTTAGAAAACTAACTTACAAAGTTCAGGATAGACAAAATGGCTACAAAGCCATTCCCCAACTTCCTCGCATAGAAGCGCAGCTTTTGCATACGGTTCAGGGGTATTAACCAAGATGACCCAATCATCTCATAACTTCCTTGCGAAATAAGGGGAAACCTGTCTCATAAAATAAAAAGGCCTCTAACGGTAAGGACCTTACCGTATTCCCGCCAATCCATCAATCGATACTTCAATGCCCGCTGCTAAACACGTTAACAAACGGCTGGGGTGTTATGTGTTTCTCATGAAACTCCCTTGATATTAAGCACCGAACGTGCGTCGGTATGATCTGGAGAGAATAGTGTGCCTCATAAAGTTTCCGTATGATCCAAAAGGCTACTGTTTAGGTTGCACTACCGCCCTACGGATCTTAGACTTCGACACGGTCATCGGGGTAGTGGGCCACAACAAAATCTGCGAGATAGTTAATTGCCCGAATGAGCGTTTCTTCCTTGTTCAAGCGTTAGTCTTGCGCAGTAAACAATACTTTTTTAGATGTTCGATACGACCCATTATCGAATTTGTTTCTGTATCGGCTGAAAAACATAGTATGGTACGTAATCGTGAGAATGAACGAACGTCCGATTTGCTTGTTTAAGCTCCAACCGTACCAGGATTTACGTTCTTTGTTTGAACGGTCGTTGTCATACCACTTCACTTATTGGATGTGGCAGCACTGTTTCGAAAAACCCACGAAAAGGTTGTAAGGTGATAGAAGGGTCGAAGGTGTAGAAACATGTACCTTCGGGAATTGGGTCTTTAGCGAAGTTAAGCTACAGCCTTTAATGCTCCCTCTCAACCATTAATGCAGATGATTTACTTGCTTCGAATAAACGGTCTAGGAAAACAACTGATAGATATATCGAGAAAATAGATGCCGTTGAGAAAATCAAAAACCATTCTGTATTAAGAAAGTAAAAAATATGTCGCTTATATGCAAGATAATTAATAACGTAGATTGTCATAATCGCCATGGTCTTCCAGCGCCATTTCAGCTTTAAAAAATAGATTGATACCGTAGTAATGGCTACTAACAAATAATATAACAGGCATACTACGTAAGGACTTCTTACCGGATCAGGCATAAAATCTCTGCTGTAATTTTGATATCCAGACAGAATGAATCCCCATAATAAGGTAATTACATCCAAAGGAAACAATCCCAGAATTATGTAGAGATAATACTTAATTGGTTTAATGCCCTCCAAACTTTTCGAGTAACTTTTTTTTGCCCACCAGAAGAATATAATCAGCCCAAGGATAGTCATCCACGTTCGGTACCAATTGTGCGAGTAAATACCTAAAGCCAAAAACAATTCTTCAATCAAACCGTATATTCCAGACAATATTAAAATCCAATAATACTCTAAATTAAAAACAGCAACTAAGAGCGCTGTTGCTGCCACTGAGAACTGTGAGAAAAGGTTTCCAGCAAGAACATCATCGAAGGGCGAGGTAGGAATAATCATCGGATAGTAATTATAGGCTTTAAAAACAATAAGAATCATTGTTTCAAAAAAAAGGACCGCCCCCACTAACGTCATATAAAAAGCAAAAACATACTTACGCCTTTTGGCTTTGATAATTGAAAATATTACTTCAAATATGGTTAAAACACCTAGGAGCACATACCAAATTGTATTAGTCCAAAAAAGGTTCATTTAATACCTTCCTTTGCTATAAACTATAAAACACCACAGCATGTCTTTCCAATTGTAATATCTTATCCTTTAAGCCGCATCCCATTCACAATCATTGTTCTATCGGACGCCACGTAATACGCAGGGCACTGCAATAAATATTATTAAACAATTACGACGATGCCAGTAAATGGTGTTCTTATTTTGTTTCCGCCTGTGATTCTTTAGCGAGATAGAAATTCCGGGCTATCTTCGTTAAACTCCCATGAAGAGAAGGACCCTTGAACATATATACATAGTCACGCGCTAGTCTAATAGTTCAGTGTGGACCAACCAGTAATCTACTATAGTCTTCCCATCAGCGCGACAAACCATCTTGAAGCTTTGAAACTTTCGGGGCAAAACAAATGAGCTTTTGTCCTAACTTGTGCGATTTCCCGCCCCTGCGAACTCCTAAGCCAGATTATTATTAATTACGAAGGTGAAAATGCTCCTCCTGTGCGGAAATTCTAATGTCATAATCAGATTGGCTTTGAGTGAACGTTTTTTATGATTATACAAATGTGACAGAGTTAAAAAGGGCGCACCAAAACAAACTTGCGTTTGAATTGATGCGCTTCGTTTCAAGTTACGTTACAAAGTTTCAGTGAACTAGTTTGAACGAGCGTTGCTTTGATGTCTCTACTAAAATTCAAACGACCGTTGGTTAAGCGCCTTCGCTCGTTCTTCAGCCGTTTCTTCACTGGCTATCAACGACATCTTTTATCGTCAACCCCTTTACTTGGATGAAGTCCCGCTTCTGGTAGCTGTCGATTATTTGTTGCGCTTCTTTTACAAAGCCGTTCCACGTTAGCACGATGGCTCCTTTTCCAATGTTTTTATACTCACCTCGCGTAAGATTTTCCGCTAATAATCGTAATGCGCTCCGGTCTCGACGCAGGTAGTTACATATGTGGTAGTCTCCCCCTTCTTGTTCGACCACCATATCCCCGAATCCGTAACGGTTGTCGCTGTATCTTACTTTTCCATACTGCCTTTGCAGGTATTTTTCAACCTTCTCCTCTCCGCTGTGCTTTAACATTTGCATGGTGAGGTTTATCTTCTCTCCACCTTGCTCTAACTCTACTAATGGTATTAGACATAATTCGTTTATAGCTAAATGGCTTTCCGTGAATTCCTTCACAATTGCTTTATACGCTGGCGTTTTGTCCTCTGCAAATCTCGCCTTATACAGAACTAAGCTCCCATTTTTATTACTTGTGAGTTCCTGGATTAGTTTCATTAATTTATTCTCAGTTGTGCTTTCGTGTACTATATAGACTTGATAGTTCCTTTTCTCTGGTGAGGTCAGTAAGCACTGCATTAGCGATGTATTCGGTAGCTCTTCTTCTTTTTTTCCATCGCTACTCCCTAAAAAATCCCACCCGCTTTGTGTTAGGTTTATGGCTACTTTACTGATCTCTACTCGGTCTGCCATTTCTACTCTTGGCAAACTTAGATCTCTTGCTCTCCTTTTCTGCTCTATCTTCCCTAGATTAAAAAGGAGGTCAATCCCCTTTTCCTTGATTTCGTATACGGAAAAACTTCCCCCTCTTTTTTTATTTGGGATATGTCTTCTTTCAAGGTAGCCTCTGTCACATTGTTGTTGCAATTTCTCGCGTCCTTTCTTTCTCCCGCCATAATATGTGTCTTCTATATCTCCCATTAAGATCG
>JARLHU010000200.1 GCA_031292095.1 Desulfosporosinus sp. | reverse complement strand
TCTTTATGATATCTCTTACCGTTGACTCGGCCCATTTTACCTTCCCTGAAATGGTTTTGATACCGTCTAGTCCTTTGGCTATCAGCGAAATACCCAGTCCAGAAAGGTAATCCTTAAATATTCGCCTGACTATGGTGGCTTGCTCTTCATTGATAATCAGGTTGCCGTTTCGATCCTTGTCGTACCCCAAAAATCGCTTAGCATTGATCATGACCTTACCCTGCTTGAAGCGGCGTTGGTAGGCCCAATGCATGTTTTGAGATATGGAGTTTAACTCTTCCTCAGCCACCGAGCTTAGAATGGAGAGCATGAGCTCACTTTCGGCATTTAAAGTATTAATTGACTCCTTTTCAAAATAGATTCCGATACCGATCGACTTGAGTTGACGCACTGTTTTCAAACAATCGGCGGTGTTCCTAGCAAAACGGCTGATAGACTTCGTGATGATGAGGTCAAATTTCTTATTCTCGGCATCCTTGACCATACTCATAAACTCTGGTCGTTTTGCCGCGTTTTTGCCAGATAGGGCTTCATCTGCGTAAATTCCTGCAGAACTCCACGCTTGGTTGTTCTTAATATAGGTGGTGTAATGTTCCATTTGCGCTGAGAAACTATTTTTTTGCTCGGCCTGGTCAGTAGACACCCGCACGTAAGCGCAAACTTTAAGTTTTCTTTCTTCAAGAACTGCTGCTTGAATCGTTCGTATTTTTTTCATATGTGACTCCTTTCCGTCACTGTCTGTAAAGTGAAGTATGCTGGAACATATTGCTAATAAAAAAACATCACCATATCCGGAAGATTATCCGGGTGTAGTGATGATAGCTCTGTGTGGACTGATTAGCAAGTTAATAATTTTTGGGAGCAGAGGGCCGATAATGAAGATTAATTAGCTCCTGCCTATTTTGATAAGGACGCTGGAATCACCGCGGGACAATCACAAATTTAGAAGATGTCCTTTAAATGGGTCTTTAGCGAAGTTAAGTTGCCATACTTCTGATGGGGTAGTAAGGTGTCGAAGCTAAGTTTGAGGCTTTATCAGCAAAATAATTTCTATCTATACATAATGGTATTTTAATGCCTATTTTCGGACAGTATAATTCTGAAACCGTGTGTAATAAGGAGAGCGAAATATGAACAATATGCAAGAAGCTAGTCAAGGGCAAGTAGAGCAAATTCCTTTTGGAGCAGTCCAACACAATTTATCTAATATTCCGCTTACTGCTTCTGAAATCGGTCACCTTTGGACTAGTTATTTAGTAGAATGTATGTCCGTGTGTTTTCTCAAAAACTATGTAGCTAAATCTACAGACCCAGATATTATCACTGTTTTACAACGCGCACTTGATGTCTCAAACCAGCGGGTAAAAACTATAGAGGACATCTATAATTCGATTCATCATCCAATCCCAGAAGGTTTTGGCGAAACTGATGTCGATGCCGCGTCAAAACATTTATTTTCCGAAAGTTTTAAAATTAAATATACTAGATTAATGCACAAGTTTGTTCTGACAAATTATCTAAATTCATTAAGCGTAGCGACTCGCCCCGACGTTCGTAGTTATTTTAGCGAATGCATAGATACTTCTAAAGAGATACATCAAAAAGCCACTGAGGTATTATTGGCAAAAGGGCTATTAATGAAAGCCCCTACCATTCCGATTCCTGACAGGTTGGATTTTGTTCACGATAAAGATTATTTTGGTTCTATTTTAGGCATTGGAAGCAAGAGATCACTTAATGCAATTGAAATCAGTCATATCGTTGCCATGATGGAGACTAAGCAGTTATTTAAAAGCTTAAAATTAGGTTATGGTCAAGTCGTTAAGTCTGAGAAGATTAAGGATTTTATTAAACACGGAAGAAAAGTTGCAGATAAGCAACTTGAAAAACTAGGTTCCATATTAGATGACGAAGAATTGCCTCAACCTACAATAACAAGCAACTCAGTTACCAACTCTACTGAATCTCCATATAGTGATAAATTAATCTTGAGCCATATCACGTTTGCTATTGCGTCAATTATCGCTGAAGACGGATATACTCTGACAAATATGTCTAGGATAGATTTGGTAGCCACATTCAGCAGTTTCATAATTGAGCTTCTTTCTTTAGCAAAGGAAGGGGTAGAATTGATGATTGAGAACGGCTGGTTAGAAAGAGTCCCTGAAACCGCCAACCGTAATAGATTAATGAACTAATACCAAAAAATAATAAAACATAGCCCACCATGAAGCAATAAAGAAGAATCCGATGGCAACTTAATTGCTATCGGATTCTTCTTGCCCTTACCGATGCAACGTCTTCACGCATTAGATGTAAAATTCCTAAGAGGTCTTCAGTTTTGTTCAAGAGGTTCGTGCCTGTACTAACACACTGTTTAATTAGTCCACAGTGTGTCGATTTGGAATGGTTCGTTAAACTCCCATTCATGGAAGCATACCTTAAGCGAACCATCCGTTAATGTCAAATTAACTAAAAACCAACACCGTAATCAGACTTGGGTTCGATTACAGTGTTGGTTTTATTAGTATCAATCAAGTTACTTCACACGATCTAGGAGCATTCACACTTTCATATTACCCACACTTCGACCAATCCCCAGTGATACATTCGGTACAGCCCCCAACACGAATGAGTTTGTTTTGGCACACTGGGCACTTGTCTTGTTCGATTAACCAGGCTTCACACGGCTCAAGACAATAGGATTTTCTGTTACACTCAGCACAAACATCTTTCATCTCAACTTGCCACCTCCGTCGGAGAAACGCTCACGGGAGCAGAAGTGACTTGTTGAGCAGGACTAACATTTAAAGAAAGACTCAACTTACTCAACTCTTGCTGAATCAAACCCTTTATCGTATCCACAGGGACATTTGGTACAATCTTCCCCACTTCCGTAGTAATCATGTTAGTGATATCATCGGAAGTAACCGTCCCGGTTTGCAGCGGCTGCAATCCATCTTTAGCCTTCTTATAGGCACTTTCCAGAAGAGTTTCCCATTGGGAATCGGATAAATTAACTCCTGCCTTTGATGCCAGTTCTTTAGCCTTCGTGAGCGCGGAATTATATTTGGCTAAATCCTGAGTTACACCGAGCTTCTTAGCAGCCTGGGTTGCAAAGTTTACTGCCTCTGTTGCGATCCCACTCGCCGTGCTGATTTGGGTTGCAGAGAAATGCTGTTTAACGTAGGCCACTAGGAAAGCAACAAGCACCCCCGTGAGTGCTGTTACTACATCAGTTAGTCCACTAGAAATAAGAGTTTGGCTATCCATTTTTATTTATCCCCTTTCAAATTTAGATTTCGCCTAATGATTTAAGAACGGCCTTCATCGTGGCAAAGCGGTCTGCTCCAGCTAGTAATGTCACTCCCGCAGGAGCCGATGAACCCCCAACTTGATATTTTGTTGTTACTGAGCTGAGTAGGTCTGCCGTAGCATAGACGGCCTGAACAATTGGACAACTAAAATGTTGGGCCAAATCTGCCGCGATCTGCAGGTCAGCATCACCACTATAGAGAATCAAAGTTTGCAGTTTCAAATCATTTACCTCCATTTCATTGTAACTGGCTGTCACATCGGCCACTAAATTGGCCCACGTTTTACCGTGCGACGCTAAGTAATCGATCGGGTCTGTGTGGTCAGTCTCTTTCCATTTTGCTGAAACGTGGGCATGGGACATGAGTGTAACTCCGTCCACAACAGAAAGCTTCCTATTGTATAGCAACTTTGCGAGTAACCAAGTGTACATAGCGTAGGCCTTCGCAAACTTGGTCGCATCCGTTGTTTGACACAACTCCACCTGAGCGTACCCCATGTGATTGGCGGTATGACCTGCCCCATAACACAAATAGTCGGTATCTGCTACTTGTTCGATTTTCAAGTCGTCTACAAAAAAATGTACGAACGCGTTCTGCCAAGTTGTTGATTCATAGTTGCGCTCCCCTTCAGCGGAGTCACCGTTGTTAGCGGTCGAATGCGCGATTACACCGACATAGTTTCCTGCATCGTAAGCTTCTTTAGGTAGTCTTGGGATAAAGTTTTGCACAATCGTATAACTCATAGTTCCCTCCTTAATGCTTCGTAACCAAATAAATAATGAGCCCAGTGGCAATTGTCAAAAGCCCTGAAATCGTAAGCGCGACCAACCACGATGGACGGCTTCGGGCAGCCTCTAACACTTGATCCAGCTTGGCCTCTAGGCGATCGAACTTTTTTCCAACATCGGCTTCTAGGGAGTTCAACCGACACTCTTGGGCCTCGTTTTTGGTCTCTAAAACGGCAACTCGTGTATTGAGCTCTTCTTGCTCCCCCAAGATGATCCAACTCCTTTCATGGGTATAAAAATAACGCCCTAGTAAAGGCGTTGTACTATTTCAGTCTTAAGACGTTGGATTAGGGTCAACGTAGTTTGGATTCACAACAAAGCTCCCGCCTTCATACAAGTACTTCTGAGGGATAACCCCATCCGTAACGTCTTGGTTTACAATCGTTAATCCTTGGGCCATATAATAGAATGTTTCACCCCTGACCACAGCAATATCCCTCGGTGTGAATGTCTGCTGCAATGTCGATGATGATATTATTGGAATCAGTAATAAACAAAGGAACACCCTCCTATTTATGAGCAATTTAGACCGAAGCATGTGATATTTACTGGGCTTGTGTTGTTAGAAAAAGCAC
>JARLHU010000199.1 GCA_031292095.1 Desulfosporosinus sp. | reverse complement strand
GGGAACCACAGATTACACATGAAAAGAACGATAAGAGAAACCACAGATTAACACAGATTTCACAGATTAAGAAGGATTAAGTATAGAAAAATGGCGAAGATGGTAGTCATTGAAGAAGTGATAATTATCAATTATCTCAAAGCTACAGGATTAAATCGGCCTTTTATCAGCTTTGGCGAATATCAATTGGTTACAAGCGATTTATATTTTAGAGTTAAAAAAAATGTATTTTTTAAATCTGTGTTAATCTGTGTAATCTGTGGTTGATTAACTGAGTACCTGAATAGTCACAAAAATAATGATTCGCAATTCAATTTGTAGGTATAATTTTTATACCCACAAAAACACCAAAATGCCTGTAAAATCAGGGTTTATTAATGTAGGTATAATTTTTCACGGGAATCAAGGTTATATATCCCATTGCGCTCCCTTTTCTTCCACATAAAAATACAATAGCCCGGTCTCGACACTGCAGGGCTATTGTATTTATTCTTTTATTTTTTACCCAGCGCTGGATTTGCTTAGAGCTAAAATGTAAATACTTTTGATTCGGCCGCTAAGTCAATCAGGACAGAAGCCGTAGATAATTTGGCTCCTTCGATAAATTGATCTTCACCGAAAAGTCTAGTTCTGGCACAGGGTGTACACAAATGAAATGCTACCTTCTTTTCAATTAAAAAATCAAGATATTGCTTGGCATTATCTCCGGTCGGTGCAACAACACTATCAGCCAGTCCTATAATTCCATAAGCAACGGCGTCGTCAACTAAAAAAATATTGACTTCATGCCCCTTTTCTTTAGCGAACTTGGCAAGCTGAAATGCCCGTGTGGCGCGGATAGGATCCTCAAGCCCACGACTTAACACGAATAGAAATTTTTCCAATGTAATTCCCTCCTCAAATTTTTTGGGTTTTAAATTTATTTATGATTCCAATTCAGAAACCCATATTTTTGTGAGTCAACTACTAAATCTAGTGGTAAGTATATTACAACATGTAAATATGGCTCGACTGAAAGGAAAAATACCACATACCACTGACGCAGAGGAATTCTCTACGTATCTTACCAGGAGATTGGCTGAGCTCAGTGTTTACTCGTCTATTGATTCTTTGAGCGGACAAGAAGTACCTAAATCTATATCAGCGTCTATTTGACTCCAGGCTGCGTCTTTGATGTTGATATTCTCAAGTAGGGTTATGAGGTCTCCTCTTCCGAAATAAGCAGGAACCCCCTTGGTATCTAATGTCATGAGCACAACTGGAATTCCATTAAAGGCAGGTAATAAGGCTTTGATAATCATTGTTGCATTAACCGAATTTTGGAAAATAGCCGGTTGAACAGAAACAACGGCACAGGTCTGACCTTGTTCTGTAATTACAGCTCCGTCAAATTGAGTTTTCACGAAATTCATCTCCTATTTGTTGTAATAAACATTCTCTTGATTTAGTGTTCGACAGGCACCTTGAAAAACCTGCAGAAAAAGGTAAAAGCATAACAATAAATGTCTCGATAGTCTCCAGTATAATTACCAGAAGTGCCCTGAATCATACCCCTTCCTTTTTAATTCTAGATTGTTTAGTCACAGGAGGAACCCCATTAATAAAGTGGGCGCTCCCCTGATTCTCCTTGTTACTACTTATCAGCTAAACCTATCCCCGGAAATAATTCACTCCACCAGCAAAAATCGGTTGATACTTATTCCCCGGGATATTGATCGCTATTTCCGTTCCGGTTCTTTCAGAATGAGCCATTTTGCCCAGAATACGCCCATCCGGGCTAGTGATTCCTTCAATTGCTTCGTAAGATCCATTCGGCGAATAGCTGATATCATTGCTAGGGTTACCGTCGAAATCGACATACTGGGTAGCAACTTGCCCATTAGCAATCAAGGTTTCGATCACGTCTTTACTGGCGACAAACCGTCCTTCTCCGTGCGAGATGGGCACGGTGTGAATTTCACCCAGGTTAACCCCGCTAAACCAGGGGGATAAGACGGACACAACTTTGGTTTGGACCATACAGGAAACGTGGCGCCCGATTTTGTTGTAAGTAAGGGTTGGCGAATCCTCCATTAGATCCAAGATTTCTCCGTACGGAACGAGACCAAGTTTAATTAATGCTTGAAAACCGTTACAAATCCCGAGCATTAAACCATCTCGTTGCTTGATTAGTTTCAGAACCGCTTCGTTAATCCGAGGATTTCTAAACATGGTCGCTATAAACTTGCCGGAACCGTCCGGTTCATCCCCGGCACTGAAGCCACCAGGGAGCATGACAATTTGAGACGAGTCTATCTTTTTAACCATCGCTTGGATGGATTGTTCCACATCCGCAGCCGTTAGGTTTCTGATCACCATAGTTTCAACCAGCCCTCCGGCCTTCTCAAAGGCCTTAGCCGAATCATATTCACAGTTAGTACCCGGAAATACCGGAATAAAGATTCTCGGCCTGGCCACTTTAGAAGAAGGTTTTTGAGTATTCCGCAGGTTAAAACTGATCTTTTGCGGCTGAGAAACTTTCTCAGTCTGTGTTGGGAAAATTTTCTCCAGAGGTTTTTCCCAGGCCTGTAAAGCCTCATCCAATTTAATCTCCACGCCATTAACCGTAATCACGGGTTTTTCCTGAGTGAAGCCGAGCAGTTGGTAGGCTAACCCATCGAAAACATCGCCCAGATTAACTGCTGCTTCGATTTCCAAGACGATTGAGCCATAATCAGGCGCAAACATTTTTTTTATATCTGTCTGAAAGTTAAAGGCCATCCCGATTCGATTACCGAAAGACATTCTGCTAAGAGCAGCAGCTAGTCCTCCCATTCTTACAGTGTGCGAGGCTAGGACGAATCCAGAAGTGATCAACTCTGTAACCTTCCGATAATTTTTACTGAGGTTCTCAAAATCAGGGATTTCATGGTCATCCCGTACGGCCGTTACCAAGACGACTTGACTGCCGACTCGTTTAAACTCCTGAGACAAAACTTTATCTGCACGGGTAATACTGACCGCAAAAGCCACCAACGTCGGAGGAACATGCAAATTCATGAAGGTTCCTGACATACTATCTTTTCCGCCGATGGCAGGGATCCCCAGTTTCTTCTGGGCATAAAAAGCCCCAAGTAAAGCACTGAAGGGTTTACCCCACTTTTCTGGATCTGTCCCCAGTCTTTCAAAATACTCCTGCAAGGTGAGCCGCACCTGACGATAATCCCCACCTAACGCCACGACTTTAGTTACCGCATCAACGACAGCAAACAGGGCGCCGTGGAAGGGACTCCATTTAGCCAATTGTGGATTATAGCCATAGGTCATTATGGTTGCAGTGTTCGTTTCCCCAGCAAGCACCGGGAGTTTTGCCACCATGCCTTCCGTGGGCGTAGACTGATACTTGCCGCCCAACGGCATCAGGACTGAAGACATCCCAATGCTACTATCAAACCTCTCCACTAGCCCTTTTTGGCTACAGACGTTCAAGTCCTGCAAATTGAGCAGCCAGGCCTCTTTTAATGAGGAAACTCGATCTTCAACAGCTAACTTTTGCTCGACGGTTTCTAGCGAGCTATTAAAGTAGTTACGACTGGCATCAGGGAGAGTTACTTGAACCTTGGTCGTCTGTTTCACCCCATTGGTATTCAGAAACTCCCTACTGAGATCGACAATCGCTTGCCCTCGCCAAAACATCTTGAGTCTAGGATTATCACTAACACGAGCCACCAAAGTTGCTTCTAGGTTTTCTTCCTGAGCATACAAGGCAAACGCCTCAAAATCTTTAGCACGAATCACCACGGCCATGCGCTCCTGTGATTCGGAAATTGCTAATTCAGTCCCATCAAGGCCTTCGTACTTTTTCGGAACAGCATCTAGGTTAACCTCCAAACCATCCGTTAATTCTCCGATGGCTACGGCCACACCGCCCGCTCCGAAATCGTTACAGCGTTTAATCAGAGTACTCACTCGAGGATTGCGGAAGAGCCTTTGAATCTTTCGTTCAGTGGGAGGATTTCCTTTTTGTACCTCGGCCCCGCAGGTCAGTAAAGACTCCGCCGTGTGTTCCTTTGAAGAACCGGTAGCACCGCCACACCCATCCCGGCCCGTCCTGCCGCCGACCAGTACGATAACATCACCAGGCTCAGGGGTTTGGCGGATAACGTTGGCACGGGGAGCAGCCGCAATCACTGCCCCGATTTCCATCCGTTTGGCCACAAAGCCTTCATCATAGACTTCCGTAACTTGCCCCGTGGCAAGTCCGATTTGATTTCCATAAGAACTGTAACCAGATGCCGCGCCCCTAGTTATCTTCCGTTGGGGTAATTTACCAGCTAGTGTATCCGCTATTTTTGTTCGAGGATCGCCGCTCCCTGTTACCCGCATCGCTTGGTAAACATACGTGCGACCGGACAAAGGATCTCGGATGGCCCCCCCTAAACAGGTAGCCGCACCTCCGAACGGTTCAATTTCTGTGGGGTGATTATGGGTTTCATTCTTAAACATCACCAACCACTCTTCATTTCGGCCGTCAATATCAACCTTCACTACAATACTACAGGCATTGATCTCTTCTGATTCATCAAGATCTTGTAAAAGCCCTTTTTTCTTCAATTCTTTCATTGCTAAAATGCCAACATCCATCAAACAGACATCTCTGTTCGAAGTATTTTCACCATAGACAAAATCCCTAGAAATAAGGTATTCCTGATAGGCCACAGTTAGTGGGTAGGCAAATTCCCCTTCCGCAATTGCAACCTCTTCGATCTTGGTAAAAAAGGTAGTATGCCGGCAATGATCTGACCAGTAAGTGTCAATCACCCGAATCTCTGTAATCGTCGGGTTCCTCTGCTCTGTATCCCGGAAATAACTCTGACAATATACCAAATCCTCGTAGCTCATCGCTAAGCCGGTTTCTTGAAAGAACACTCTTAGCTCAACAGGCGTTTTCTCAATAAAACGATCGATAATTTCAACATCCGACGGAATCACGAGCTCAAATTCTAGACTTTCGGGTTTTTCTAAAGAAGCTTCGCGGGATTCGACGGGGTTAATGCAGTAATCCTTTATTTTTTGGAAATCTTCGTCCGCTAAAAGACCCTTGATAACAATGACTTTGGCAGAAGCAATATTGGGCCGCTCTTTTTGAGTAAGGATCTGTACACATTGGGCAGCGGAATCCGCTCGTTGATCATATTGTCCCGGTAAGTATTCCATGGCAAAAATCAGGTCCTGCGTGGGGATCTCAAGAAGCTCGTCAAACACTAAATCCAGCGGAAGTTCGGCGAAAATAATCGGACGGGACTTTAAATACTCTTCATCCGTAATTCCGGAAATATCATAGCGGTTAATGACTCGTAAGCCTTCCAAGCCTTTGATGCCTAGATTTTCCAATAAATCACTATAGAGACCCTGGGCTTCTATATCATAGCCTGGTTTTTTTTCGACATAAATTCGTTTGACTGCTTGTGATCCCATACAATCCTCCATTAGTTCATATTATCCAGTACAAATTCTCGCGCATGTAAATATGTATAAGGCCATAGCACTTTGTCTATGGCCTCGTCGCGCATTAATAGTGGTGCAAAAACTTCTATTCGCATAATACCATGATTCCGATCGAAATAAAAGAGGAGGTCTCAACGCTCCAGGTAACAAACATAAACGCCAATGAAAATACGTATATGTATATGAAAGCAATTTGTTCTACATTTTTGAGAGGGGAAGGTGTTTATGAATCAGTGGGGGCGTCAGCCTATGGGAATGGATTCACGGACATTGGTTTTCGGGATTGTTATAATCGGCATTATTGGGTACCTGCTACTTCCCAATCTATTTAAGACTTTTAATTCTAGCACAGATTCAGTCCAAACCTCAACCAATCTAAGCAATGTCAACCCACCTAGCACTTATGATCCCAGTACCGTAAATTCATCCGGTGATCCTATCCAGAACTCACCAAGTGTTAACAACGCTTTGAACAGTGCTAATAGAAATAGTGAAATATCTACGGGAGATTGGATACTATTTCTTTCTGATGGGGCATTTCAGCAATTCTCCGTTAACGCTCAGGTTTATGCTTTTTTACAGGAGCTGATCCAAAGCGATAGAAAAGGAACTGCTAATATTACGGTTTTCCTAGTTGAGAACGGACAAATTCATCAATTCATTGTCAGTAATGAAACTTATTCAGTCATAGCCAATATAGCGACCATTAATGCAAGGGCGTCTAATTCCCCAACATATTCCGCACCTTCTACAAATTCCATACCTTCTACAAATTCCACATCTCCTACAACGATATCGCCTCCGTCAGTAATTAGCGAAACAATGACCATTATCAACGCATCGACAACTGGGTTTAGCGTGGCGTTGAACCCAGCACTGACTGGTTTATTAGCTAGCAACTTTACGTTGCATAATAGTTTGGGAAACCCTGTAGTCATTACAGCTGCGACATCTTCAGACAATGGAGCAACTTATGTAATTAGTGTTGCGATGAGTGCCGGCCAAACATACACGCTAACAGCCGCGCAAACAGGTCACACCTTTGGAGCAGCGCAAAACATAGTGGTTCCACAGTAATTTATTCATCTAAAACAGAATATCGGGACGACCTTATATAAATCTACCCATTGATTGTCACCTACTTAAAAGTGTATAGTAAGTGTAGAGACCCGATTACGGTTGGTATGGAATAATCTGAAATTAAGGATTGTAGGGTAGGTGGGAGAAAAGGTATGTCCACAAGAAGAGGTTTCTTAAAATGTTTGGGAGGATTAGGAGCCTGTTTATTGCCGTGGAATGGTTGGACAAACTTATTTGTAATTAGTTCCCAGCCTGCGCAAGCATCCTTCAGTAACCTTGTACCTGAAAAACCACCAGAACTTAGTTCCATTCAAGAAACAAACTCTTCATATCTCCAACGAACTGCAATGGACGACATCCTAGCTCTTTCTCAGCAAGAATTTGAAGGACGCAGAGCAGGATCTCGCGGTGAAGAAAAGGCAGCAATCTATTTAGTTGATCAGCTGAGAGGCTTAGGTTTGGACCCATTGGGTGATGCTCTAGAGAATCAGCAGCGAAATTACTCACATGCTTTTACGATTTACCCGGTAAATGAAGAATTTTCAAATGGCCGATTGACATTCCGGCAGGGTGACCCTAACTCCTTACGAACTCCTAGTGCCAATATCATTGGGGGTTTGATGGGAACCCACACCAATGAATCGATAATTTTATCCGCTCATTATGATCATTTAGGTATCTTCCAAGGAAAACTTTACCCAGGAGCTAATGATAATGCTTCAGGAGTAGGTTGCATCCTTGATGTAATGCGTCGTTTGTTAAGAGAAGGATTGAAACCAAAACGCAATTTAGTTTTAGCTTTCTGGAGCGCAGAGGAAATGGGTTTTGTTGGTTCGCATGCCTTTGTGCAGAATCCAACGATACCCCTCAGTGGGGTTCAAGCGGTCTTTAACGTAGATACAGTGGGAAATGGTCCAGTCGGAGATTTTGCCTTCTGGGCTAATAATAATAACCCTGCAGTGCAGGCTGTTCAAGCTGCCGTTTCCCGAAATAAGGCAAATATGGTATTAGCACCTAATAATGGTCACAATAGTGATCAACTTTATTTCAACTCAGAACATATTCCGGCTATTACTCTTATGTCTCGTGACTGGCTTAATAAAAACCATACACCAGAGGATATAACTAGTTTTGTAGAACCTCAGAAGATTGCCCTTGCGAGTGATATTCTTTACGAAGCTGTTCGTGAGTTAGCATTTTAAGAGAAAATCCTCTCCTAAACGGGAGAGGATTTTCTCTATTTTTTACCGACCTCGGTGTTGTGATTTGGATTCATTGCTGCCCCATTTATTTCTTTTACTAACTAGAATTCTTTCACCAACATGAATTCTATGAGGATTTGAGATTTGAGGATTTAAAGCCATCAAATTACTAACTGTAGTCCCGTAATGCATAGCAATACTGTGCAAAGAATCTCCGCGACGGATTATATAGTACATGCAACAACATCCTTTCAATACCAGATATATCCATATATATGCTGGGACGAAATTTTTTTGTGCACGTACTGAGGCATATTCCACTAAATAACAAGTCAGTATACCGGTCACAAAATAGACTAAGCATTTTTAGTTAAGTTTAATGCTTTGGACGGTAATGCAGCCAGAACACACCTTACAGTAATGGCTATCAGCACAATGAGGCCGCCAATGAGGGCCAAGGGCCCGGGAGCTTCGCCTAACATCAAAAATACCCAGACGGGGTTCAGGAGAGGTTCAATGACTGGAATCAGGATTGCTTCTAGGGCAGTTACATGCACGATGGCCTTGGAATATAAAATGTAGGGGATTCCTAACTGAACGACACCCAGGATCACCAAGCATATCCATCCGGAGGCATTAGGCATTGAGTGGGATAAGAAAGGAAGGCCGATCGCAGCAGTGATAAGATTTCCTAGTAAGATCGATTCTAGAGGAGAGCCATCCTTTTGCATCCGCATGAAAATAGCAAATAAGGCGAAACTTATTCCGCTCATCGCAGCGATCACATTCCCAAAAATACCTGTTGTACTGAGATTGTCAAGAAAAAATAAGACCATCCCGCTCATTACGATCAGAACGGTTATCCAGTCCTGCAACTTTATCTTTTCCTTTAACAGCCAGGCGCTTAATAGGGCAACATAGATTGGTGCAGTCGATTGAAGAAAAATAGCGTTGGCAGCAGTAGTTATTTTGGTCGCGGTAACAAACAAGATAGTGGTAGCAGCATAGGCCAGAGCGGCGCCAATTTGGGCAAAAGACCAGGTGAATTTTGGCTTTTTTAGTACCAGTAGCAACACAATAATAGCGATAGCGCTTCTTATGCCCGCAATAGCCAGAGGATTAGAATTTACAGATTTTATTAATAATCCCCCGAGGCTCCACAATATCGCAGTGGCTACTAAAAGAAGTAAAGCTTTATGTCGTTCTCGAGAATAACTTGATATATTTGTGTCAATCATATTTTACCTTCCCCATTACAGACAGGCTATGTTAAAAACCAAATAACCTTTTAATAAACGCTTAAGCTTATCACCACACATTCTGTAGTATTGGATAAATAATTTCTATATTTATCTCTGTTAACTTGCTCAGCTAAAGCTGAACAACAAACTATATTTACTTTCGCCATTATTTTGACGATCCCTGCTTTTTTTTACTTCCTACTCTAGAACTCCTTTGTCAACGCCAATTCAAGTAAAGGGGGACCCTAAAACTTATACTTTCTGATAGTATAAAAAAGTCAGACCGTCCTAAAACGATCTGACCGACACTACTTTATTAAGGCACATTCAAGTAAATAACCAGTCAGTCTGCCAGTCTATTTTGTGTCATACTGCGTTGGCATGTGCACCAAATAGCCCCGCTATGAGGTGAACATGCCTCCTTGCACTAGTCAGAAAGTATAACTAAAGTTATATACTTTCTGGAAGCATAAGTGCAACTAAGGCGATCGCCTGCGCTGTGGCTTGGCGCTAGCCAAGTTTTCTTTATCTGACGC
>JARLHU010000198.1 GCA_031292095.1 Desulfosporosinus sp. | reverse complement strand
GATGGGACTAACATTTAGTTTCCTCCTTCCACCTGAGCGACGACCTTCTTGGCGGGAAGAACCTCACCTTTATATATCCAAACCTTAATACCAATTTTGCCATACGTGGTATTGGCTTCCGCAAATCCGTAGTCAATATCGGCACGTAAGGTGTGAAGGGGTACTTTTCCTTCATGATACCATTCAGTTCGGGCAATTTCGGCTCCAGCCAGACGACCGCTGCATTGAATTTTAATCCCTTGTGCGCCTGTCCGCATTGTCCGACCCACGGTTTGTTTCATAGCCCGACGGAAGGACACTCGTTTTTCGAGTTGTAAAGCGATGTTTTCGGCCACCAGCGTGGCATCCATTTCAGGTTTCTTGATTTCTACAATATTGACAGCAACCTGTTTGCCAGTAATAGCTTCGAGTTGCTTACGCAAGTTTTCAACTTCAGTACCACCACGACCGATAACAATACCAGGTTTAGCTGCATAGACCGATACTTTAACACGACTGGCTGCTCGTTCAATCTCAACTTTTGGACATCCAGCTTGCTTAAGTTTATTTTTTACAAATGCTCGGATCTTCAAATCTTCATGAAGAAGTTCCAAGTAGTTTCTATCTGCAAACCATCGGCTTTCCCAGTCCCGGATTATTCCGATGCGGAGGCCTTTGGGATTAACCTTTTGACCCACGTTTAGCCCTCCTTCTTATCGCCAACAACCACAGTAATGTGACTTGTCCGTTTCCGGATCTGGTCTGCACGTCCCATGGCTCGAGGCTTGATGCGTTTTAGGGTTGGTCCTTGATCTACACAAATTTCAGTAACATACAGTTCATCGACATTCATGTCATAATTGTGTCCTGCATTTGCGACTGCTGACTTCAGTACCTTGGTCACATCATCGGTGGAGCCGTTAGGTGTAAACTGAAGAATTGCGAACGCATCACTGATCTTTTTGCCTCGGATCAGATTGACAACCTGGCGCACCTTACGAGGAGAGATACGTACATATTTTGCCACTGCTTTTGCTTGCATGTGCCTTAGCCTCCTCTCGAATTAACGTAAGCCGCTGGATTTTTCGCTACCAGCATGGCCCTTAAAGGTGCGTGTAGGCGAAAACTCGCCTAGTTTATGCCCTACCATGTCTTCTGTAACATAGACAGGAACATGTTTCCGACCATCGTGTACCGCAATGGTGAGTCCGACCATTATCGGGAATATTGTTGAGCGTCTGGACCACGTCTTGATAACGCGCTTTTCACCTGATTCGTTCATCGCTTCTACGCGCTTAAGCAAACGAGGCTCGGCGAAAGGTCCTTTTTTCAGAGATCTGCTCATTTATGGGCCTCCTTTCGACTACTTAGTCCGCCGTTTCACAATAAAGCGATTCGACGAATTCTTTTTCTTCCGAGTTTTGGCTCCCAGTGCTGGTTTCCCCCAAGGTGTGCATGGGTTGCGACCAATCGAGTTACGCCCTTCGCCCCCACCATGCGGATGATCGCAAGGGTTCATTACCGAACCTCGGACTGTTGGACGGATACCCAGCCAGCGTGATCTCCCAGCTTTACCGACGTTGATGTTCTCATGGTCTAAATTTCCGACTTGACCAATCGTGGCACGACACTCAATGCGAATCATGCGCATTTCTCCCGAAGGGAGTCGTAGAGTAGCATAAGAACCTTCTTTGGCCATCAGTTGCGCTGATCCGCCCGCTGAGCGAACCATTTGCGCTCCTTTACCGGGTTTCATCTCGATGTTGTGCAACAAAGTACCCACCGGAATATTCTGAAGGGGTAACGTGTTCCCAACCTTAATGTCTGCGTCCGCACCGGAAACAACCATTTGATCCACTTGTAATCCGTTCGGCGCTAAAATATAAGTTTTAAGTCCGTCTTGATAGTACAATAAGGCGATATTGGCCGAGCGATTGGGATCATATTCGATACTCGCTACACGAGCAGGGATTCCATCTTTATTCCGCTTGAAATCAATAACGCGGAACATGCGTTTATGTCCGCCGCCTTTATGACGCACGCATAAACGTCCATCATTATTACGGCCTGCCTTTTTGGTCAACGGCTTCAGTAAAGAACGCTCAGGGTCTGTTCTGGTGATCTCTTCGAAGGTCGACACCGTCATATTACGACGACTTGGAGATGTGGGTCTAAATGATTTTAATGCCATAAAATTTCATTTTCCTCCTTTGCTTCAAGCTGCTTACAGGCCCGCGAAGTTTTCAATCTTATCTCCAGCTTTAAGCGTAGCAATCGCTTTTTTTCGGTTTGATGTTTTCCCAACAAACTTGCCGACCCGCTTCTCTTTGCCTTTGACACTCATAGTATGGAGTTCGATGACCGAGACTTTGAACATCTTCTCTACTGCTGCTTTGATTTCGATCTTGTTCGCAGCTGGATTTACCCAGAAGGAGTATTTATTTTCCTCGACAAGTCCTACAGACTTCTCTGAAATAACAGGGCTTTTGAGGACATCACGTGCGTCGCGCATTACGCTAACACCTCCTCTGTTTTTGATACTGCCGCTTTGGTCATCACAAGGATATCATACTGTAAAATATCTCTAACATTCATTCCCGCAACATCCGTTGTTTTCACACCTTCAATGTTGCGCGCAGAGCGTTGTACTGCCTCGTCGACATCATCCATTACGATCATAGCCTTCTTGCCAATATTAAGAGCCTTGAGTACTTTGACCATTTCACGGGTTTTTGCTTCACCCATGCTCAAATTGTCGAGTACAATCAGCTGTTGCTCCATAACCTTCGAAGAAAGGGCCGAGTGCAAAGCCAATCGACGAACTTTTTTCGGAAGTTTAAAGCCATATTTACGAGGTTTCGGTGCGAATATAACGCCACCACCTCTCCATAATGGGGAGCGTGTACTACCAGAACGTGCACGGCCCGTTCCTTTTTGACGCCATGGTTTGCGTCCACCTCCGCGCACTTCACCGCGTAACAGCGCAGATTGGGTTCCCCGCCTTTCTCCAGCCAGTTGCGACACAACTGCTGAGTGAAGTACGTGGATGTTTGGGATAATTCCAAACACGCCTTCGTTAAGTTCGATTTCCCCGACCGATGCGCCTTGCATATTTAATACTTGAATTTTCGGCATTGCTTATTCCTCCTTTCTCAGTGTTACTTCGCCTTAACAGAAGGCTTCAGAATGAGCAACGATTTGTTCGCTCCCGGGACAGCCCCTTTAATCAAGATCAGGTTTTTATCCGCATCAACTCGGATAACTTCCAAGTTTTGTATCGTTACACGTTGGCCACCCATACGACCTGGCAGCTTACGACCTTTAAATACTCGAGCCGGGCCTTTCGCGCCAAGGGAACCTGTACGGCGATGATACTTCGATCCATGAGCCATCGGTCCACGACTAGCGTGATGACGCTTGATCATTCCAGCAAAGCCTTTTCCCTTTGCTTTGCCGACGACATCAATCTTGTCGCCAACTGTAAAGAGACTCACCTGTACTTCTTGGCCAACTTCATAGGAGTCAATGTCACTGACCTTGAACTCACGAACATAGCGCATTGGTTTAAGTGACGCCTTTTGAAAATGTCCTTTTCTCGGTTTATTGCTTAAGCTTTCGCGCAGCATCGAGAAACCAATCTGAATCGCATTGTAGCCATCGGTCGCAACAGTTTTTTTCTGTACCACTGGGCAAGGACCTGCTTCAACGACTGTGACCGGAACGACACGACCTTCTGCAGTGAAGATCTGAGTCATGCCAATTTTTTTACCTAAAATTCCTTTTGACACGAATGCCACCTCCTAAACGCTTTGAAGTGCGCCAGACCTTTCTGGAGCACGATAGCGTCAATTTATTTTCTTGTCGCGATCTCCCGGCAACTACTCCACGCTACCGGGTGTTTCTCGTAACAAACATAACGACAGTATATCACAGAATAAAATATTTAGCTACTCACAATCAGAGGAAATTTAGTGCATTATAACTTGATTTCGATATCAACGCCAGCGGGTAAGTCTAAACGCATCAGCGCATCAACAGTTTTAGGCGTAGGCTCAAGAATATCAATCAGGCGTTTATGCGTGCGCATCTCAAACTGTTCTCGAGAATCCTTATTGACATGAGGAGATCGTAAGATTGTATAGATGCTTTTCTCAGTCGGCAGGGGAATCGGACCACTTACCTGCGCGCCGGTTCGCTTCGCAGTTTCTACAATTTTCTCTGCAGATTGGTCAAGAGTTTTGTGATCAAATGCTTTAAGCCGAATCCTAATTTTTTGGCTCATAAGTTATACTACCTCCTCATAATTCCCGTTATACGGGTTTCGGACGTAAAAATTCCCTGGTTCAAGGGGAGTCACCTGTCCAGCAACCTTTTACGCCGGGTCAGAAATCAGAGGTCAGATGCCAGAGGCCGGATGGAGAGAAAACTCAAGATCCGGCGCACCGTTATCCGACCTGCACTTGTGGAGAGAAAGAGATCTCTTTCTCTCTCAAGTTTCATTTATATGGTTCACTAATTAAGCATTGATTTTAGCAACGATGCCTGAACCCACTGTGCGACCGCCCTCGCGGATAGCAAAGCGAAGTCCTTCTTCCATAGCGATTGGGGTGATGAGTTCAACATCAATCGTCACGCGGTCTCCCGGCATAACCATTTCAGTACCCTCTGGGAGAGTGATTACACCCGTAACGTCTGTTGTACGGAAATAGAATTGGGGACGATAGTTGTGGAAAAACGGAGTATGGCGTCCGCCTTCTTCTTTATTCAAGATATAAACCTCACCTGAGAATTTCGTATGAGGTTTAATGGATCCAGACTTAGCTAAAACTTGTCCGCGCTCGATGTCTTTACGCTCAACTCCACGCAATAGCGCTCCGATGTTATCACCGGCTTGAGCCGAATCAAGAAGTTTACGGAACATTTCAACCCCAGTAACAATAGTCTTCCTCGAAGTAGTCGTTAAGCCCACGATTTCAACTTCGTCGCCGACTTTAACCCTGCCGCGATCAACACGACCTGTGGCAACTGTACCTCGACCGGTAATCGTGAAGACGTCCTCAATAGGCATCAAGAAAGGCTTATCTGTGTCACGCTCTGGAGTAGGAATGAAAGCATCAACCGCATCCATCAGCTTCCAGATATCGCCACACCATTCGCATTCGCGTTTTCCGCAACCGCATTGTAATGCTTTGAGACCTGAACCTGGAATGATGGGAGTATTATCTCCATCAAACTCGTACATCGTTAAGAGTTCGCGAATTTCCATTTCGACGAGTTCGATGAGCTCCTCATCGTCAACCATGTCTCGTTTGTTCAGCCAAACAACAATCGTAGGAACCCCTACTTGGCGAGCCAAAAGGATGTGTTCACGTGTTTGTGGCATCGGGCCATCAGCTGCAGAAACAACGAGAATTGCACCGTCCATTTGTGCGGCACCGGTGATCATGTTTTTAACATAGTCCGCGTGTCCTGGGCAGTCCACGTGAGCATAGTGACGATTTGCTGTCTCATACTCAACATGGGCAGTGGAAATTGTGATTCCACGCTCGCGCTCTTCAGGAGCTTTGTCAATTTGATCAAATGCCGTGGCTACTGCGCCACCGACCTTAGAGAGAACAACGGTGATTGCCGCTGTCGTGGTGGTTTTACCATGGTCGACGTGACCAATGGTTCCAACGTTAACATGTGGTTTAGTACGTTCGTATTTCGCTTTTCCCATTTTTCTTCACTCCTTTTAAAATAATAGTAAAAATATAATTCAGAAAGGTATCGAACTTCGAACCTCGAAGCTCGAACCTCGCTTACGCGCCTTGGCGCTTGGCAATGATGCCTTCAGCGATGCCTTTAGGCACTTCTTCATAATGGTCGAACTGCATCACGTAGACCCCACGTCCTTGTGTGGCTGATCGTAAATCGGTCGAATAGCCAAACATTTCGGAAAGTGGAACAAATCCGCGCACTACCTGTGTATTATTACGCGCTTCCATTCCTTCGATCCGTCCGCGACGAGAACTTATGTCGCCAATGACATCTCCCATGTATTCCTCGGGAACAGTCACTTCAACCTTCATGACCGGTTCGATGATTGCAGGGTCTGCCTTAAGGGCACCTGCTTTGAAAGCCATCGAGCCTGCAATTTTAAAGGCCATTTCTGAAGAGTCGACATCGTGGTAGGAACCATCATAAACGGTAGCCCGTATGTCAAGAACAGGATATCCAGCCAGAATACCATTTTGCAAGGCTTCTTGAATACCAGCGCCAATCGGGTTGATATATTCCCTTGGAATAACTCCGCCGACCACTTTATTGACAAATTCGAAGCCGCTGCCTGGTTCAAGTGGGGTAAGTTCAATCCAGCAGTGTCCGTATTGTCCACGACCACCGGATTGGCGAACAAACTTCCCTTCAGATTTGACAGTCTTGCGAATGGTTTCTTTGTAAGCAACTTGTGGACGACCTACGTCGCATTGTACTTTAAATTCCCGCTGTAAACGGTCAACAATAATCTCGAGATGGAGTTCGCCCATTCCTCCGATAATTGTTTGCCCGGTTTCTACATCGGTGTGCATTTTAAAAGTAGGATCTTCTTCAGCGAGACGTGCGAGTGCGCCTCCCATTTTTTCCTGGTCAACTTTTGTTTTAGGCTCAATAGCAACATGGATAACCGGTTCCGGAAAGACCATTCTTTCAAGAATAATCGGACTCTTCTCATCACATAAAGTATCGCCTGTCGTGGTGTCTTTCAGACCGATTGCAGCTGCAATGTCCCCTGACCGCACTTCAGGGATATCTTCACGATGATTGGCGTGCATTTGAAGCATGCGTCCAATGCGTTCTTTTTTGCCTTTTGTTGAGTTATAAACATAAGAACCAGCACTTAACACCCCAGAATATATTCTGAAAAACGACAACTTTCCGACGAAGGGATCGGACATAATTTTGAAAGCCAACGCGGAAAATGGTTCGCTGTCCGAAGCGGTTCTTTGATCGTCCGCTCCAGTATCTGGATGTACCCCTTTAATGGGTGGTACATCTAGAGGCGAAGGCATGTAATCAACGACACAGTCGAGCAGTGGTTGTACCCCTTTGTTCTTAAACGCTGAACCACAGAGAACTGGTATGAATTTGTTCCCGATCACTCCACGACGTATACCGTCACGGATTTCTTGCTCAGACATTTCTGTCCCTTCGAGATACTTCGTCATGAGTTCTTCACTCGTTTCAGCGACAGCTTCTACCAGTTTTTCGCGATACTCAGCAGCCAATTCGGCTAAGTCTTCAGGGATAGCACTGTGCACTTCAGTTGTGCCTAGGTCATCCGTATAGACAGTAGACGTCATAGTCACTAAATCCACGATACCTTTGAAATTGTCCTCGGCACCGATCGGCAACTGGATTGGAACAGGGTTAGCGCCCAAACGGTCAGCTATCATTGAGACACCCCGGAAAAAATCAGCGCCCATCCGGTCCATTTTATTAATAAAAGCAATCCGCGGTACCTTATATTTATCCGCTTGACGCCACACGGTTTCGGATTGAGGTTCAACTCCGCCGACAGAACAGAACACTGCTACTGCACCATCAAGTACCCGAAGAGATCGTTCAACTTCTACCGTGAAGTCCACGTGCCCTGGTGTGTCGATAATGTTAACGCGATTACTTCTCCACTCGCAGGTTGTAGCTGCCGAAGTAATGGTAATTCCGCGCTCTTGCTCTTGGATCATCCAGTCCATTGTGGCCGCACCATCATGAACTTCCCCAATTTTATGCACTCGTCCAGTGTAAAAAAGAATACGTTCCGTTACCGTTGTTTTCCCAGCATCAATGTGCGCCATGATTCCGATATTACGTGTATTTTCTAGTGAAAATGCTCTTGCCACTGTGAATCCCCCTTTCTGTCAAAATCAGTATGCATCAAACTACCATTTGTAATGCGCAAAAGCCTTATTCGCCTCTGCCATTTTATGCATATCCTCTTTCTTCTTGACAGAACCGCCCGTATTGTTAGAGGCATCGAGTAATTCTCCAGCAATCTTTTCCTGCATAGTTTTCTCGCCGCGTTTGCGAGCTTGTGCGACGAGCCAGCGTAGACCTAGCGTTGAGCGACGCTCTGCACGTACTTCGATAGGAACTTGATAATTCGCACCACCAACACGGCGGGCCTTGACTTCCAGTACCGGCATGACATTTTTTAGGGCTGTACCGAAAACTTCAACGGGATCTTTACCTGATTTTTCCTGGATCATATTGAATGCGCTGTAGCAAATAGCCTCTGCCGTTCCCTTTTTACCATCGAGCATAATTTGGTTGATAAACTTCGTTACAGTTTGATTCTTGTAAATCGGATCAGGCAGAACTTCGCGTTTCGCAACATATCCTTTACGTGGCATTTATTTCCCTCCTTTGTGTCGTATTTTTAAAAGTTTGTAGGCCTACTTAAGCTTTTTTCGGACGTTTCGCTCCATATTTTGAGCGTCCTTGAGCGCGTTTCTGAACAGCAGTTGTGTCCAAAGCGCCACGAACGACGTGGTAACGTACGCCTGGAAGGTCTTTAATACGACCACCACGAACGAGAACCACGGAGTGTTCTTGCAGGTTGTGTCCAACTCCTGGGATATATGATGTAATCTCAAACCCATTGGTCAAGCGTACACGAGCAACCTTACGAAGTGCTGAGTTAGGTTTTTTTGGAGTTGTGGTATAAACCCTAATGCAAACTCCACGTTTTTGAGGGGATCCTCCTGATGGATATTGCTTACGCTTAAGAGAGTTATAGCCCCACTGTAAAGCTGGAGCTGTCGATTTCTTCGCAATTGTGGCACGCCCTTTACGGATAAGTTGGTTAATTGTCGGCATGTCTCCACCTCCTTTCTTATCAAATCATATACAAGGAATTGCTTGCAACAGCATTTAGCAAGCAATTCCAAAACCTACGTTTGGATCTACAGATGCCCTTGCCGGCCGTTAGTCTTCCAATATAGCTGCTACCGCTGTGCCTACTTCAATCCCACATGCTTTGCCTAATTCCTTCATAGTCGGAACCTCTATGTGCTCCACATGATGGTTCTGGCACCATTCGAGAATCGGACGAAGAACGTGCGTTTCCGCATCTTTGGCTATATAAACACGCCGAACGAGCCCTTTTTCCAAGGCTCGTTGGGTTTGTTTCAACCCGACAGTTTTCTGTTTGGCATGTTTGAAGGTTTCATCAAGCATCAAAATGCTTTCCTCCTTAATCACACTATTGTAGTTTAGCATTTGCACTCTTTGGTGTCAATAATTCAAACTTATTTTGGGTCCAAAGTTTTTATATTTCGATACCTCGACATGCCAGTTCCCGCAGGGATTAATTTACCAATGATGACATTTTCTTTTAACCCTAGTAACGGATCAACTTTTCCTTTAATGGCCGCTTCTGTGAGAACCCGGGTTGTTTCTTGAAAAGAAGCCGCGGAGAGGAAGGAATCCGTCGCCAGAGATGCCTTAGTTATCCCTAATAGAACTGGGTGAGCTACTGCAGGTTCCCCACCTTCGCCAATGGCTCGTACATTCTCGTCTTGAAAGTCAAAGACATCAATTAGACCGCCAGGGAGCAAGCTTGTATCTCCGGCATCATCTATCTTCACCTTACGCAACATCTGACGGACCATGACTTCAATGTGCTTGTCGTTAATATCCACCCCTTGAAGGCGATATACGCGTTGAACTTCACCCACCAGATATACTTGAACTCCGCGTGGACCTTTGACTTTTAACATATCATGCGGATTAATGCTTCCTTCTGTCAGCTCGTCGCCCGCTTCGACCATCTGCCCTTCTTTAACACAGAGGCGCGATCCGTAGGGAATGGAATAGATTATGTGCTCTTCGGTTTCGGTGAGCAGGTCTACTTCCCGTCGCCCTTTAACTTCACTAATCGACACCTTGCCAATAGCTTCCGAGATGATCGCTTGCCCTTTCGGTTTACGGGCTTCAAACAACTCTTCTACCCGCGGAAGACCTTGGGTTATATCGTCCCCCGCAACACCGCCGGTATGGAAGGTACGCATAGTTAACTGTGTTCCAGGTTCTCCGATGGATTGGGCCGCGATGATTCCCACAGCTTCACCCATCTCAACCGGGCGTCCGGTGGCAAGGTTGCGACCGTAGCATTTCTTGCAGACTCCATAGCGCGATTTACAGGTGAGAACTGAACGGATTATGGCGGAATCAAAGGTTTTTACAATATCTTCCGCTTGTTCCTCGGTTATTTCGTACTCGGGTGTAGCAAGTACTTCTCCCGTCTCCGGATGGTGTATCTCTTCCAGAACAAAGCGGCCGACCAGACGATCAATGAAGGGTTCAATGATTTCAGGACCATCTTTAATATCTTCCACCATAATACCAACTAACGTACCGCAGTCTTCTTCACGCACAATCACATCTTGAGATACGTCGACTAAACGGCGGGTCAGATAACCAGAGTCAGCTGTTCGCAGAGCAGTGTCTGCCAGACCTTTCCGTGCACCGTGAGAGGAAATAAAGTATTCTAAAACGGTTAGCCCTTCACGGAAATTTGCCTTAATAGGCAACTCAATTGTTCGGCCGGAGGGGTCTGCCATAAGTCCCCGCATTCCTGCTAATTGTCTCAGTTGTTGAATATTACCACGAGCACCCGACGTTGCCATCATATACACCGGGTTAAACTGATCAAGAGTATCCATCAACGCTTGGGTAACTGTTTTGGTCGCTTTAGCCCAAGTATCAATGACAAGGTTATAACGCTCTTCATCCGTAATCAAACCACGGCGATATTGTTGCTCTGTTTTAGCAACCGCGATGTCAGCCTTGGCAAGAATTTCCGTCTTCTCTTTCGGAACCGTAATATCCGTCAAACCGACGGTCATTCCCGCCCGAGTAGAGAATTTAAACCCTTGCCCCTTCAGCCCGTCAAGCAGCGAGGCCGTCGCTTCATAGCCACACTTGCGATAGGTTTTGGCGACAATGTCCCCGAGGCCCTTTTTGCCTATTACTTCGTTGAAATAGCCGACTTCAGGAGGAATGACAGAATTGAAAATCAAGCGGCCGACAGTCGTTTCTAAGAGTGTCCCATTACGGCGAACTTTTATGGCGGCCTGCAAATGAACTACTTTAGAGTCATAAGCCAAGACGGCTTCATCATAATCTTTGAATATTTTGCCTTCCCCAAAGGCCCCTGGACGATCCATAGTTAGGTAATAAGATCCCAACACCATATCTTGGGTAGGAGTTTGCACTGGTCGGCCGTCTTTAGGGTTCAGGATATTATGAGACGCCAACATCAACAATCTCGCTTCAGACTGAGCCTCAGCAGACAAAGGAACGTGAACCGCCATTTGGTCTCCGTCAAAGTCCGCGTTGTAAGCTGTACACACTAGAGGATGGATCTGCAAAGCACGACCTTCAACTAAAATTGGTTCAAATGCTTGAATTCCTAAGCGATGAAGAGTTGGGGCCCGATTCAACAGTACTGGGTGATCGGAAATAACTTCCTCAAGGACGTCCCACACCTCGGGGCGCACTCTTTCAACCATACGTTTCGCGCTTTTAATATTGTGGGCATGACCATCTTGCACGAGTTTTTTCATCACGAACGGTTTAAAAAGTTCTAAGGCCATTTCCTTCGGAAGGCCACACTGGTGAAGTTTAAGATTTGGCCCAACAACGATAACGGAACGTCCGGAATAATCTACGCGTTTCCCCAAAAGATTCTGCCGGAAACGTCCTTGTTTTCCTTTTAACATATCACTCAAGGATTTAAGCGGGCGGTTTCCTGGACCTGTCACCGGACGACCACGGCGGCCATTGTCAATCAAGGCATCAACGGCTTCTTGTAGCATCCGCTTTTCATTTCTTACGATGATATCTGGTGCACCCAGATCCAAGAGACGCTTCAAGCGATTATTACGATTGATGACGCGTCGATAGAGATCATTAAGGTCCGAGGTAGCGAACCGACCACCATCTAACTGAACCATCGGTCGCAATTCAGGCGGAATCACAGGAACCACATCCATGATCATCCACTCTGGGCGATTTCCAGACGTTTTGAAGGCTTCAACAACTTCGAGACGTCGGATCGCACGTATTTTTCGTTGTCCAGATACCTCTTTTAACTCTACCCGGAGTTCGTCATTAAGTTTGTCTAAATCCATCTCTCCAAGCAGTTGTTTAACCGCTTCTGCTCCCATGGCAGCCTGGAAACGATCACCATACTTATCACGATATTCCCTGTATTCTGTTTCCGTCAAAAGTTGTTTCTTCATCAGAGATGTATCTCCGGACTCGGTCACAATATAGGAGACAAAATACAGCACTTTCTCCAAGGCGCGAGGGGACATGTCCAAAAGTAAACCCATGCGACTTGGGATCCCTTTAAAATACCAAATATGAGAAACCGGAGCAGCGAGTACAATGTGCCCCATCCGTTCTCGACGAACTTTAGAACGGGTCACTTCGACTCCACAACGGTCACAAACGATTCCTTTATACCGAACACGTTTATACTTTCCGCAGTGACATTCCCAGTCCCGGGTCGGACCAAAGATTTTTTCACAAAACAAACCTTCACGTTCCGGCTTTAAGGTCCGATAGTTTATGGTTTCAGGCTTCTTTACCTCTCCAAATGACCACTCACGAATCATATCCGGTGAAGCTAAGCCGATACGCATGCGGTCGAAGTTATTGACGTCT
>JARLHU010000197.1 GCA_031292095.1 Desulfosporosinus sp. | reverse complement strand
AAGAAAGGAAATTGACGATAAAACTGGCGAGGATGGATATGAAGATTGGGAGGATGACTATGAACTCATTAGTAAGGGGGATTACGAAGGATTAAAAATGCTTAGACAGATGATAGCAAAGAATAACCCCGAGGATATCCATGCACAATGGCGTTTGGGAGAGGCTTATGTTCTATGTAAAGAGTACGAAAAAGCAATTGATTATTTGAGACCGTTATATAGAAATAATCCCGATAATGAGGATATAGAACATTCGATTTTGGATGCTTTATTTGCATCAGGTAAAAGTGAAAGAGACTATAAATGGGTTTCAGCTCCTAAAATCTTAAGATTGAACAAGGAAATTTCTGATTTTTGTTATGATTACCTAAAAGTAAAAAGAAAAGGAAGAGAATTGGACGATGTATTTTGCCAATTACTTGTTGAGGGATATCTTACTTTTAACGAAGAAGAGCTTCTACATTATTTGAATACAGATGGAAGGTTTGAATTCCAAAACAATACATATGTTCATAGTACATTACTGAGCGTTAAAAAGAAGGAAAAATAGTGAAAGATAGTCTTCGTAGAGTACGCCCTGTTATCCACGTCTCAACTGGTAAACATCCTAGTTAGATAAACAATAAGTTTTTACGATATTCAATTAATAGAGATTCGTGTCATAGCTGTTGAAATTATAGCAACCTTGAATTTCATTGTAGGATTAGTATTAGTTTATTTTGCACTCAGGATGTTCATAAAGAAAGATAGGCTTAACACGAGAGGACAGATTTGACCGCGGGATTGTCAGGTGCTCGGACATGTTTACGGGTTTTTGTTAAGCGAATGGTTACAGGGACTGTCTAAATAGCTTACGTCTAAACATAATCATTTTAGGACATCAAACCTGGGAGCCACTGGGGTCGCAATTGCTACTTAAAGAAGTGTATTTTAGTGAATGATTGGTGGTTTTGGACCCGAGTCCACACTTGATTACTACCGTTTAATAATTGACCAGTATCATCAGCAACAAGGAGAGGGAAGTCTTCCTGAGAGCATTATTTACAGCATGGATATGTATACTTTACTCACATTGGTTGAACAGAAACGCTGGGATGATGTGACGGAGTTTTTATTGAAAGGGGTCAACGCCCTACATAGATCTGGTGCTGATTTTGGAATAATTTCAGCGAACACACCACACATCGTTTATGACCGATTAAAGAGCTTATCTCCCATTACATTGATTAGCATTGTTGAAGAGACAAGTAAGAAGGCAAAAGAGATAGGATTACAAAGGGTCGGATTACTTGGAACCAATTTTACTATGCGGGCTAGTTTTTTCCAGAAAGTATTTGCTAACGATAACATCGCCATTGTTGTGCCAAGTGAAAAAGAACAAGACTTTATTCAGCACAAATTAATGACAGAGATCGAGTTGGGACGTTTTCTCGAAGAAACTCGTGAAGGCTTGCTCTCGATTGTTAAACGCATGGTCGATGAGGATTTGATTGAAGGTGTAATTCTTGGATGCACAGAATTACCGCTCATTCTAACAAAGGATGAGTTTGATATCCCGTTCCTAAATACTGCGAAGATACACGTGGAAAGTGCAATTAATTATTGTTTAATGGAAGATTAAACCGAAGGTCCTGAGAGAGGGGATACCTGAAGCGAAATGGGCATCGGACTATCCATTTTAATAGTGAAAGTGGTAAGGGGGTAGTTGCTAATAAATTTATTATTGCGATGCTTATCTCACTTCCATTTTTTTTTATAAATATAGGCATTTCTATTTCTGGAAATGGAATCTACGTTATAAATATTGTAAGCTCTATTATATTTCTAGTTAGTTGGTTCATTCATTTTTGGTCTTGTTAAGGGGTATAGGAAAGAAACCTCATTTCTAATGTTTCTACTTGTTTATGGGTTGGCAACCCTAATTTCCATGTGGCTAGGGCAATATTATAATAGTATTCCAATGGGTCTATTTTCCGATATAAGTATTGTTCCAATGTATGGGATTTATTCTTATATCACAGATTTGGCTGAAGGATATCTGTATTTATTATTGCTTTTGCCATTTGTAATTAGTTGGATAGGTTTTTTCATAGGGCAAAAAATCATAACCAAACAGAACTAATCGATCAATAACCAAATTCAAAGTCCCTTAGTAGTGTCTTGTTAGTGAAAGGTGACAGTAAGCAAAAAAAGGTGACTACCACATGGTAGCCACGCTATTGAGCAAGATAATCTTCAAAGTGTTTCCTAATGTATTTTTCTCGCTTATCAACATTTTGTTTTTGAGCTGAACCAGCACCTGTTGCCAGCTTGTATTCGTCACCATTTTGGTCAATATCTTTGAAGAATTTTATCATCCAGTCATGGAAAAATTCGGGCGATTTACCCTGTTCAATCGCATTACAACCAACGAGATAAAGCATCGGGATATGAATTCGTTTAATGCCTTTGAAATCTTCTCCCATAGAAGTTTGCAAAAAGGTCATGACAAGATTTACTTTTTCTTCGATTTCGGGAAGAACTCCTTCTTTCTTTAAAATTCCATCCGCAAATTCCATTATCTCGGCTCCTGAGAACGTTGCCTCCTTCTTCATTTCTAAAATAAGAAATTGGATAAGTATTTGTTGGTCAGTGTACTTATTTAGAGCATTTTTTGAAAGTCCAATAGTTTCTTGAAGGAATGGGTGATTAATCAAATCTTTTAATCTGGCAAGAACTTGACTACCAATAAGAGCACGTGTTAACTCTAAAGTTGATAACGACACTGCTTGATTACGCATAAAAAAAAGTAATTCTCGGTCTGCTTCCGATAAGTCACGTACCATTGTAATCGTGATTTGATAGTTTGAAAACTGTTCTTGTTGCTCTGGAGTCAAATTTTGAAAAGTCTTACCTTGAAGTTCAGAATCTTTAGCCTTACTTTTAGCACTAAGTTTAAATTCATTGTTAGCAAACTGTATTATAGTTAAAATACGTTGTTTCCCATCCAGTACTTTGAAGCTCTTATCAATAGAAGATTCTTCAAACAAAAGACTTTCAACGGGGAAACCATTTAGAATCGATACTACAAGATTGCTTTTATGGATATCATTCCAAACTTGGTTTCTCTGAATAGGTATCGATAGGTCTAACAGGTTTTTCTTGTTCTGGTTAATCAACCATTGAACTAATTTTTGTACTGGTTTACTATCCAAACAGAATTCCTCCTTATGTATTGAAATCGTTGTGCAAAGTATAGCAAAAATAAATGTAGGAGACAAGTAAAGAGGCAACGGAGTTACGCTACCAACAAAGATATAGCAGTGCTTAGAGCTAATGTGTGAAATTGACTTGGAGTGAATATCATGCCAGAACGTATCATTATTATGTTCTGGTTTTTTACCTGAAATTTGTACTTATGGCAGGAATATTAAGGTAAAGTGTTGAAATTAATGGTGTGAGTAATTTATGACATGGCAAACCTATCAACCGTATGTAATAAGCCGTGCTACATGGATAAGGATGTTGGGGAGACTTAGTAGGCATTTTGTCTATAATGCGAACTTGGTAAGTAAGTTTCCCGAGGCCAAATTTTGACGAGTGATAGAACAAAGGGCTTAGGCCTTTCGAGCAAAAAACGCTTACAAGTATAAATAGATATTAGTTAATAACAGGTAAATCTGCCATTAAAAGATAATTAAGATTATAATAAGGAAATAAGTTTTGGGCTACTTGCCATTTATCGAACCAAGTCCAAAACTCAAACAGTGAGGGATGAACGTGATAAAGAAAAACAACGATGACACAATTATTATTAAAAAAAGTCGTAAATCAATAAATATTAGTCTGTTCTTTTTTGGTATTCTTTTAATAATAATTTGGGTGTTTGCTGCATTAGGTTACTATAAATTTGGGATTTCAACGGGAATTATTTCAATTATATTTACAGTTCTGTATGGCTTTACTATGCTAGGCATTTTCCGTGACGTACCAAAATCTTTAGAGTTACATGATAATCAGATTATTTATACAAGATTCCTATTCAACGAAATATTTTCTATTCCTTATAGCGATATTCAAGAACTGGAGTTTACAGACTACTCAACTGGGAAGGGGAAAATTCTCAATTATTACTTAGTTGCTAAATGCAATCAAAGTGTGAGTTGCAAAATATCTTTAAGGGGTTTAATTTCAAATCCAAAAGAACAGGAAGAAATCATTCAGTTCATTCTCGGAAAAAATTCACATATCAAATTTCCCTATAGGTTAAGCCGATATAATGAGTGGGTTAATGTTAACGTATAGGCTATTTCAATGCTAGTATTTTGACGGTGCTATCAAATTTCAAAAGGTTCATTATGGCAAATCAGCTTCTGATATCCATATACCCAAAGAGTTAATGGATAAATGGTAGGTATTCAAAATGGCGTGGAGGTTGTCTAATGGAAGTTAAAGCGCCTAAGACGCTTAAATATGTATCAATAATAGGTTTATACACACTGTTTTTACTGGCAGAGTGTGCGATGTTTAGTTTTGGTGCGTCAATATACTACTATAAGGTTCCGATTCCTTTTATATTTCTGCTAAGTGCATTATATATAGTAATAGGGTCAAAAAAATTCCCTGAACGTTTAGAGTTAGCTTCAGGCGAATTTATATTACACTTTGCAAATTTTAAAAATACTAAGATTATAAAATTAAGTGATATTGTCTCTTTGGATTTAAATATTGTGGAAACAAAATACAAAACTCATGGAAGTTGCCAAATACACAAAACATACTCAATAATTATTAACTTGGTAACAGGCACTAGAGTAAAAGTAGCGATAATGCAGTTTATGTCAATGGAAAATGGAGTGAGACAACTGATAAATGAAATTATTGCCAAACATCCTCGCATAACCATAGACTGTAAATTAATTGATTTACTGAAACTAAAAGCTACGTGAGGAGTTTTGCGCATGGCGGATTTTCAATTAATTATACCTAGAAGTCCAGACGAATGTTTTAAAGCCATTAAAAAATCTATACCGTATTATCACGATATGACAAACCCAATGGGAACAAAGTATACATACAAATTTAAAAAAGATAAATTATCAATAATAAGTAAGGGCATCGCATATTTTCCTGTTATTCTTAAAATTGAACTAATTAAGAATAATAATAATGAAACAAAAATGGTCGGATTATTTACCGAGAGCATTTTATTAAGGGTAATAGACGGGGTCTTCACATCCGTTTTGTTCTTTACCTCTCTGGTTACGTTGGTGGCTATTTTAATGGGCGAAGTTCCACTTGATAAAAAACCAATTTTTACAGTTGGTATCACATTATTGTTATTAGTTATTTCTCCGACGCTTTTTTGGTACCACGAAAGAGCAAGAAAAAGGGAAAAAAAGGCTATCATAAGCTTGATATCTAGATTGTTCTCGAAATGATTTCAACTTCTGCTTATCCATATACCAGTTAGGCCAATAATTGGAAGTTGCAATTAACCTAGGTTAAAGCACAAAAAGTAGGATTATGTGAAGAAAATTGATAGTTAATTTTTTAAGCAGTTTCGTTAATCGGGCCTTTATCGAAGGTTAATAAGTGGCCATATTATCAATTCGTCTAAGGTGCAGCAACAGTTACAATGCAAGTAGCAGTCTTATTGCCATCTTGTGTAGTTGCCGTAATGGTGGCTGTTCCTGCACTTACCGGAGCTATCACTCCATTTGTAGCAACGGTAGCACCACCTCTTGCCTTATTGTATTGATGCCTTAGTACAATAAGGCAAGGAGTAAATGTCATTGTCAAATATACATGAGAACAAGAGAAGCTCTACCCTGAGGAAATTTCAGGGTAGGGCTTCTCTTTTCTGGAGATAGCCAAATTATTCTTCAGTCTTTTTGCTTTCCTCGTTTTGATTCACTGAAGCCTCACTCTTAGTAGACTCTTCACAATGTCCGTGTTTAAAGGGGTGCTCTCCGTGATGACCGTGGTGACCACAGTGCCCATGTTCCTCACCATGATGCGCATGGTGTTTGTGCATGGTTTTAAGAAACTCATGAATAGGGGAACTGCCGCCATGATGCTCGCAACCTGCTTGCTTAGCTTTCTCTGCGAAATTCAGGAACGCCTCAAACGCTTCCAACTTTGCTCTCAGCTTTGCTTTGTCCCCCTTAAGGGTCACAGTGAAACCTTCTTCATTTTCCTCGTAGGTAAACTTAAAATTCTCTAAACTCATAAAAACCTCTCCTTTTCTGTGCTATTTTAAGTTAAATGTACCTCAATTTTTATTAGTTCTTTCCAGAACTACGGAGCGAATCTCCGCAAAGCTAATAATTAGGGATGAAAACGCGGTCTATGAAATTCTGAAGATCCTCTCATGGCCCTGCTACTTCGGCCCAATCTCTTATGACCCGCCGGGTTTGAGTTGCGTTTTAAAAATGTGGCCAAAGTTAGAGCTGAGAGGAGAATTAGCAGCAATCCAACTCTAGAATAGGGGCCCTCAAGCAAAATAACGCCTGAGATTAAGAATCCACAGCTAAAAATTGCACTTACGATACGGCTTGCCTGATCCTTCTGGTTTTGCAAGAGATTGAGCTCAAAACTCCTGGACGGTTGAAGTCTAATCTCACCGTCTTCTAACCCAGTGATCAGTCGGTTTAATTTTTCAGGCAGAGTGATGACCTCTGTAAGTGTCTTCTTTGCTTGGTCTAGAATAAAACCTTGAGTACCGGTACCCGATTCGTTCCCCGCTAGTAACTCCTCCGCATAGGGCCGAAGCGTCTTGATAAGATCGAGTTGCGGGTTTAGTCCACTACAAATCCCCATGATCGTTAAAAGGGATTTGCCTAAAAACAAGGTTCGAGCCGGAATTTGAAACGGCATGGTATACATAAATTCTCTTAACTCTAGAAGGAATTCCTCCGAATTGACGTTACTCAAGTTTGGATCCTCAAAGACATTCCCCAAGATGAGTTTGAGCCCTTTAGCTAAGGTTTGTTTATCAGCATGAGGTCGAAGGAAACCGAGTTTTTCAAAGACGATCACCATTTGCTCCGTATCCTTCTTGAATAAGGCCATGACGAAAGCAATCAAGTCTTCCCGCATACCTTTCTCAATCCGGCCCACCATTCCGAAATCGATGAAGACAAGTGTTCCATCATCTTTAACGATTAAATTACCTGGATGAGGATCAGCATGGAAAAATGCGTCACTCAGTAATTGCTGCACATAAGCGGAAATCAACGTATCCGCAAGCTGTGCCCGATCCAAGCCGATCTTTTCCAAAGCCTGATAATCGTTCACCTTATAGCCCTCGACATATTCCATCGTCAGCACATGCTTAGTCGTGTATTGCCAATACACTTCAGGCACGCCGATTCGAGAGTCTCCTGAGAAATTCGCTCGGAACGTATCGGCATGTTGTCCCTCTTTGATGTAATCAAGTTCATCGAGGGTCGTTTCCACAAACTCATCATAAATTTGTTCCAAATCGACGGTCGCACTAAGTTTGGGATATCGCTTGGCGAAGGTCACCATAAAGCGCAGTGCCTTCAAGTCTATTTCGATAATCTCCTCAATGCCGGGACGTAATATTTTTACGGCTACTTTAGTATGACCTTTTATCTCAGCAGTATGAACCTGCCCTAATGAGGCAGAAGCGACCGCTTCTTGAGAAAAGTTGGTATAGACCTCTGCAAGAGGACAACAATATTCTGCTTCAATTCGTTGGATGATTTCGTTTGTTCCGACCGGTTTGACCGCATCCTGCAACTTCGCAAGTTCACTTGTGTATTCCTCAGGTAAAACGTCAACCCTGGAACTGAAAAATTGTCCCAACTTAATGAGAAGTCCGCCTAGTTCGGTAGCCGTCTCTGTAAAAGCGCGGGCCTGTTTCCGATAAATCGCTTTGCTCTGCTTCTGATAGTTTTCGTCTGTGAGGAAGCGCTTTT
>JARLHU010000196.1 GCA_031292095.1 Desulfosporosinus sp. | reverse complement strand
GCCGGGCTATTATTTCCGGACAGACTACCCGACTCTGAATGAAGATTGGGAGTGCTTCGTAAATATGAAGTGGGATCCTCAAACTAATGAGTGGTCGGTCTTCAAACGTCCTATTTTGAATCTGTTTGGTATCGAATAATCACAGCTGATAATTGAAAATCAATCGCTCACACATCCATGTTTAGTTGGCAATTTGCAGAAGGGGGAGTAATAATGAAAAAAGACAAAACCAATTATAAACTTTTGCTTGAATTATTTCTCGCATTTTTCAAGATTTCACCGATCACCTTTGGTGGCGGATTTGCGATGATTCCAATTATGGAAGATGTTATGGTAGAAAAGAAGAAATGGATAGAAAAGGAAAAACTAGTAGATATTTTTGCTGTCTCCCAATCAATACCAGGTGCAATTGCTGTTAATTCTGCAACATTTGTGGGGTATCAAATTGCTGGCGTCCCAGGTGCACTGGCAGCTTTAGTGGGAATTGTACTACCTACTTTCGGAATTATCCTAGTACTTGGAGTCCTGCTAGCCTCTTTTCAACATAACATACACGTTCAAGCTGCGTTACAAGGTATCCGGCCAGTGGTTGTTGCTCTGATCGCTTCTGCCGCCTATAAGATGAGTAGGGTTTCTATCGTGGATAAAATCAGTCTTGGTATCTTTGCAATATGTCTTTCTTCACTGTTACTTTTCAAAAATCTCAATTTGATTTTAGTGATCTTTATGGGCGCATTTGTTGGGATTTCGATTGCTAAGGTTTCGAAAGTGTTAAAACAAGCTGGGGCCGTATCTCAAAAGAAAGTGAGTGGTGAAAAATTATGATGATGTATGTAGATCTCTTTGTCACTTTTTTCAAGCTCGGGCTCGTCAGTTTTGGTGGCGGGTATGCAATGATCCCGCTTATACAGAAGGAAATGGAAGTTCACCACTGGCTGAATATGAGTACTTTTACAGATTTGATTGCTGTCTCTGCTATGGCTCCCGGTCCGATTGCAACTAACACCGCAACTATTGTAGGCTATAAAATAATAGGTTATTCTGGAGCGGTTGTAGCTTGTATCGCGGTTACGCTTCCCTCAGTTCTGCTCATATTAATTATTGGTAAGTTATTTTTTAAATTTCAAGATCATCCTCTTGTAAAGGCTGCATTTTATGGGCTTAGACCTACAATTATCGGAGTTATCGCTTATGCAGCTATCAAATTTGCCATTAGCAACGGGATTATCGGCGGAAGCAATTTTATCGATATCAAAAGTTCAATCCTGATGGTAGTTGCTTTTATTATGTTGATCAAGACAAAATTTCATCCAGCATATTTAATCCTTGTCTCGGGGTTGATAGGACTCGTAATATTTTAGTCGGAGCAATGATTATAATTATTTATGATGAAACTAGGATTAATTATGGAAGTTTAGTTTTTCTCCAGCGTTTACCATGAGTGCTGATTTATGTTATAATCATTTTAGTATTATCTAGAGATGAGGTATTTGGCATGCATGATTCTAAGTTTAAAGTACTTCTCTACTCTGATGGTTCATATCAGGCCTTTTCTGCAGCTGTTTACACTGCCACGCTCTTAAGGGATATGCCGAATATGCATTTGACCATCGTACAAGTACAAAACAGTGATGAAAGTTCGCAGGGAACAGAATTCAGTTGGAAAGAGTTGCGCCCGAAATATAAAAGATATTACTGGGGGTGTTCAACGGGGAAAGAGTATAGTTGGATAGACACTTGGCCAGCAAGCCCTACCCAGGAGTGGATGAGTCACGTGCTCGACGAGTCGTTGGAAGCTAAACAGCAGTATGCTGAAATACTTACCAAAACCAATCAAATATATGCAAAGAATAAACTCAATGTTACTTATGAAGGATTATGTTCTAATGTCAGTTTTTCGGATACGTCCGATATAGCGGATACAGTCAATGTGATTGTCGATTATATAGCTAAAAACACCTTTGAGTTAGTAATTATGGGCACGAGAGGGCATTCTGTTTTAAATGGGGTCATCTTTGGTAGTTTGTCTCATGGCGTGCTCGATAAGTCCCCTATACCTGTGATGTTAATCAAGAAGCTTCCCCAAGACTTTATCGATGATTACTTATCACACACAGAATCCTAAGGTATATTGATGATGGGTCACAGCGGAGATCTTAAAACATATTAAAGCCCCGAAGAGAAAATATTCTCTTCGGGGCTTTAATATGTTTTGGACCCCTAAGAACGCCTTATTATGTGTAAGTTAGCAAAGCAACATACGTTTAATAACTCAATATAAGGGCAGAGTACTAGTTAAGAGCACCTGTTAAGCGATTTAACCATAGTTAATAATGATTACGAGCATATATGCTTACTATAGACACGATGCTAACACAATGCTAATCTTTGATTACGAGATTGATTACCTTATTTCATGCCACCGGATGAACTATGAGCATAGTTATATCGGTCGATTGGAAGTTACTATAAAATAATGGGAGGGGTTATAAATATGGATGATTTTTTAAATTTTAATGTGCTTCTCTATTCCGACGGATCACAGCAGGCCCTTTCGGCAGCTGTTTACACGGCAACCTTATTAAAGCACATGCCCAATATGCATCTAACTATAGTTCAGATCAAAGAGAGTAATGAAGGTACTATGGGGACAGAATATTCTTGGAAAGAATTGCGTAAGAAATCCAAGCGATATTATTGGGGTCATGTTCAGGCGGCAGAGACTGGTTGGAACGATCATTGGCCGGCGGGCCCTAGAACGGGATGGTTAAGCCTTGTATCTAACGAATCAAATCTGGAAACCAACTGTCACCATGACGAAGTAATGAGAAAAACTAAAAGTATATTTTCAAAAAATAGAATTAACGTTAAGCATCAGATATTATATTCAAATACCAGTATTTCAGAGACCGCGGATACAACCGATTTAATTCTTGATTATGCTACTAGAAATCGTTTTGGTCTAATTATAATGGGAGAGCAGGAGACTACGACTCCAAATTGGCTGAATTTTAGCAATCTACCGCAGGCAGTGCGAAACAAATCTACAATACCTGTGGTATTAGTTAAGAAACTTCCTGAAGATTTTGTGGATACCTACTTGCTTGAAAAAACAAAATCGCAGCCAATTCCAAGTGGTATATCATATAGGACAGACGGTAGGTCTGTGAATGTTCTGTACTAAATTTAGGGGCATAGAGTACCTAAATAGATAAAATAAGGTGTGCGATTTAATATGGCTAGAATCAGCTGGCTCCGAAGAGATCTTTTATCTCTTTGGGGCTTTTATATGTTCCGCTCAGTTCGAGCGTGCTCAAGTAGGAGGATAAAGCTAGATAAGGAATTGGCAGTACATTATTGAGGAGGGTTAGTTAAAGTATGATTTTATTGCAAGAGTACAACCTATATCATAAAAGATTACAATATTGATCCTATGATATAAATGGGTTCGAGAGCACGGTGTTTCAGGTCAAAATACTCCGAGGAAGGTTTTGTCATTTATGGTTAACACACAGCAGATCTTGTTAAAGACGCATCTGCTCTGATTATAAGAAGAGTCTAGAAAGAAATTTTAGTGAGTATCCGACGGTTCGTTGGCAGATTAAAGTATTTGAGAAGAAACGATTTGCCAGTTAATAATCCCTAATGTGCAAAATTATGACATTAAATGCGGAATCAAATGTGCTGGCAATAGCGTATATTGATTACGAACATATCTGCTTGCTATAGACACAGTACTCTCATAATGCTAATCTTTAATTAAGGGAATATGTACTCTTAAACTTCTTCATTAGAGAACCCGTGTTGCTGATTTGGGCATGTTCTAGCCCCCCTAGACTAACACAGATATATGACTTATGAGATAAATCTGGGTTCTTAATGCTAGGTGCTAAACTTTATCATGACTGTATCGGGAGTGGACAGTAATCATAAATAGTGAAAGGTGGGATTCGTATGTCCGGTTTAACACTTGATCGAGAGATATCTGTCGTTGAGAAGACGATGACTAAAAGAGAGACGGGAGAAAAGACTTATCCAATTTGGCTATTATTCAATCCTAAACATCCTGCGGTCCGCCACTATATTTGGACTCCGGTTTTGGCTGAGATTCAGGACAAAGTCTATAGAGAACTACACACTAGGATTGATACCACGAATATTTATGTTAGGAATGTAGTGAGCAATAGCGGAATCGTTCCTAATACGTTAAATTGGTGGGGAACAGAAGTATCCCAAGAAATCGAGACGCTTAAGGAAATCGTTCAGGAACATCAACCCAAGCTACTAATTTCGTTTGGTGCTTTCCCGTTTGAGTTTGTTAGACGTGTCTACGAGATCAAACCTGAAAAAGGACCTAAAGCCTGGGGTACTTCAAATTTAGGTGATGAATTTGGAAGAGCAATGGATACCTTTGATATCGGCACAACGAATAGGATTCCCCTACTTCGTCGAATGATTGATAGCAACAAGTTCATGGAAGATGACAATCGTTTCCGCAGGGATGGCGAAGATGATAACTTTGAAGACGTAGATAATTACTTTCATTTTGTAGGAACAAAGATAGCTGAAAAGCTTATTGAGAATAAGGATGCACTCGATATATGGATTTAGTAGTAGTAGGTTAACTTATGAGGAATTATTTACGATGTTTGTTTGCTCAACTAACAGTCCATAGATAGCCAAAGGATAGTTGTTGCAATACAAATCATAATTGAAAGGTGGGATTTATGTGTACTTAACACGATTTAAATACTTCCCTATGATCGGAACTATCAAAAACTACAAAATGGCATATTTTAGTAAAGATTTGATGGCTGCTTTAACAGGAGCCGTCGTAGCAATTCCACAGTGTATGGCATATGCGCTGATCGCGGGACTTAACCCAGTTTATGGACTATATACAGCTATAGTATCAGTCATTTTTGGTTCAGCCTTCGGGAGTTCAAAGCACCTGATCACCGGTCCGACAAATTCTTCGGCTCTTCTTGTGGCAAGCGTAATGACCGGTTATATGGGACACGATAACGCCTACCAAATCCTTTTTCTACTAACTTTTCTCGTAGGCGCTATAAAAATGCTGTTTGGAATTCTTAAGTTTGGTAAATTAATAACTTACGTGTCCCATACTGTAATATTAGGGTTTACTACTGGCGCAGGTGCATTAATTGCGCTGGGGCAACTGAACACACTGCTGAGTATTAATATTAAAAATGCTGCACAAATGCCAACAACTGATAAATTATACTACGTTTTAACGCATTTAAGCGAAACCAATTTCTATGCACTTGGGCTTGGACTCATGACTGTCGCGATCATAGTGATCTGTAAAAAGTTAAATAAGAACCTGCCGGGTGCCTTAATTGGGATCATCGTGCCAATATTTTTTATTATTCTTTTCTCTTTGGATAAACATGGCGTAAAGCTTACAGGTTATATTCCGACTTCCTTACCTCCCTTCACTATGGTACAATTTAATTTTGGTACTATTCAAAATCTCTTCAGCGGGGCTTTGTCAATTGCAATCATAGGATGTGTAGAGGCTATATCTAGCGCCAAAGCCATGTCTAACTTATCGCGACAAAAACTCGATGCTAACCAGGAATTTATTGGACAGGGTTTGGCCAATGTTGCATCCTCTTTCTTTCAAGGATTTCCAGGATCCGGTTCCTTTACACGTACTGCAATCAATTATCACAGCGGAGCAGTTACGAGATTCGCCGGTATCTTTTCAGGAGTAATAATGGCCCTTGTTCTGTTATTCCTTGCCCCATTTGCGAAGTATATTCCAAGTGCATGTCTTGCCGGGGTAATGTTTGTTACTGCCTACAACCTGGTAAATACAAAAGAAATCATGAAGGTCGTTAACTTAGGTAAATTGAAACCAGATTCTCTGGCAATGTGGGTAACGTGTATCGCAACAATTTTACTGCCTAACCTTTCTTATGCAATTTATTTGGGAATTGGACTATCAATCGCCTTGTACCTGAAAGATACAAATAAAGTTCCGTTCAAAATTCTCGTCCCTTCGCAAGGAAAAGACTCCCAAGTTATTGAAACGGAAATTGAGAGTGTCAAGGGAAAAGTAGATATATTGATCATCGAATTGCAAGGAAATCTTTACTTCGGCTCTTCAGAAGACCTTGAAGATAACTTAGAGGCGTTGGTAGATAAATCCAGAATATTCATTTTAAGAATGAAGCATGTTGCAAGTATTGATATAACATCACTCAATGCCTTGAAGATATTTATCAGGTCCGTTAAAGAATCTGGTGGAAGTGTAATAGTCTGCGGCGTAAGGTCGAACATTAACTCAATTCTATTGAGGGCAAATTTTGATCAAGATATTGGTGTTGGCAACAAATTTATGTTGTCGGAAAATGAAGTATTGGCTACCTCCTCTAAAGATTTAGAAAGAGCAAGAGCGGTCCTAAAATGTTCAAGTGGAGAAAATGTAGATAAATCGATGACTTGTAATATTTTAGATTCTGTATCAAGTTCGAATAGAGAATCTAATGAGAACAGGAATGTCATCTCGTTCTAAAATATTAGTGGATGTTGGATAAAATGATTCAATCGTGATAGGGTTACTGAAGACGCCTCTACTTTGATGTTGTAGCAGTACAATAACAAAGTAGAGGCGTCTTGTCTTTTCCCTTTCTCTAGTGACGTCACAGTCATAATACCCATACTTGATAGGCGATATCATCAGCTCCGAGCGTTACAAGTCATTGTTGTTTACGCGATCCTTCTTCGGTGTAGAGGGTTAGTAGTGGGATTAGCGACTCCGGCGCCCCTTTAAACCTTCGCGTATAGTATTCGTATTCGTATTCGTTAAGAGACGTAACAAGCGGCGTTACTAAGCTAATCCTCAGCACGATAGGATCGTTATGAGGATTAGCTTTCGGCGTTTCTCTCCACCGGAGATCCATCACCAGAGACAATGCTGCCAGAAGTTCCGATGTTCAGTTTAACTAACAAGTTTACTTCTAATTTTGAAAACGTTAAAATGTTTTCAAAATTAAGAAGCCTAATTGTTGTGGGATTTTTCAGGAATATTTATAAGTAAAATTATTATAACATATCTTCATAATGATAAATAACTATGATTAGATTAATTCCTATTAATATAAATGTAAAAAATAATATAGTTTTTATAGAATTTTACCCTTGATTATTCTGATTATTTCAAAATTATTATATATTGTAAAGAAATAATAGCTAAAACAGAAAAATTAAACTGTATTAAACGACATAACACTAAATCGTGAATTACGGTATCTATAGTGTGATTTCATTACAAAGATATCGATTTGTTATAGACATGATTTTAATACAATGCTAATCTAATTATGGAAGATCCTATTCGAACATTTCTAACGACAATTCGCATCGGTGCATAGCATCAGTGCATAACACGTACTAATTTAAATTATTTGTGAAAGGGAGTATTTTTGATGATTAATTCCAATAAAGTTAAGGTACTTCTTTATTCCGATGGGTCACAGCCCTCTTTTTCTGCTGCCGCTTACACGGCTACTCTAGCGAAAAGTTTACCCAATTTAAAAGTAACCGTCGTGCAAGTACAAGAAAATGGTGAGGATTCTACGAGGGTAGAATCAAGACTAATCGAAGATAAAGATAATTGGCCTGTTAACCCTATAGCTAACTGGTTGAAAAATTTGATCAATGAATCTGATTCGACAGACAAAAACATGTATAATGACATACTTAACAAAACTAATGGCATCTTTTTTGAGAAAGGACTCAACGTGAATCACGATGTTCTCTATTCAGATACAACTATCTCCAATACAGTAGATGTAATTCTCGATTATGCGACAAATAAATCGTTTGAATTTATTATTATTGGTACGCGGAGACTTACTACTTTAAAACGCTTACTTTATGGATGTTTAGGGCAGAGCGTACTCAATAAATCCACTATACCGGTGTTACTAATAAAATAAACTTTATTAGATGGTTGAAGAATTGTGCAAGTCGGGTTGATAGAGATTGGACAAAAGGGTTGATCCATTGATTATGGGTTAGCCCCTTTGTTATTTTTTTATACTATCAGAAAGTATAAACATGCATTATATACTTTCTATACATAAGCGCAACTAGGTTGCCGCCTTCGCCAGAGTGTCCCTCTCGCCATCACGACACCAAGCCATCCGACACCAAGCCATCCATGGCGGTGTCTAATCTCGAACGTCCTTGTTCGAGTCATGGCGGTGTCTAATCTCGAACATTTTTGTTCGAGTCATGACCAGCTCTTGGTGCCGGTCGAGGTTTTCTTAAACTATTTTAGAAGATAATGGAGAAAAGCAGGTTTGTTGTAATCTTAGGAATTTATTATGATTGATATTTGATGGGATCAATTTGCAAAATATTTTTGATCTCATAAGCAAATACTTGTTATGGTAATCAGATATTTAAACTAATCAAAAACAGATTAGGATAGGAATCTTAGAAATATCAAGGGAGTTGATCTACAGATTCTTAAATAATAATAATTATACCAGAGTATTTTACCCTAAAGCTAAGCAACTGCAAATTGATGCTATAGGTTATCATGGCGGGATGTAGCTAAGCCTTTAGGCTAAATTCCTCTGCGACCAGGGCACCTATTTAAGAAAATAAAACAAATTAAATGGCTCATGAGTGAGTAAAAACACCATAGTCTAAATTCATTACGAGCATATTGTATTACTATTTACAGAGTTCAAACATAATGCTAACCTTAATTTGTGGAGATAGTCATACGGTATTACAAAAAAAGATGCACGAAAGTAAAACCAAAAGTAAAGCTCATTAATGCCGTAGATTAATCTTTAAGTTATTGTTAAGTTATTGTATTAGGTTAAATTTTTTTAACGATGCTTCCAGCGGACCGTACGTAGCAGATTGTTGGTAGCAACTATAAATTACTGAACGGGGGAGTTCGATTGTCCAGCTTAGTACTCAATAAATATATAGCTAAAGACAAGAAGATGAAGAGGGAATCGGGAGAAAAAACTTACCCAATTTGGCTTTTAGTTAATCCAAAGCATCCCACAGTTCACCACAACATTTGGACGCCCATCTTAGCTGAGATTCAGGACAAAGTATATCGGGAAAGGCATATGAGAATTGATGCTTCTAATATTTATATCAGGAATGCCGTTGAAGATTGCAGTCTTGTACCAAAAACTTTAAATTGGTGGGGGCCCGAAGTTGCTACAGAAATAGAGTTGTTCAAGAACATCGTTTTTGAATATAAACCGAAGATCCTTATTACTTTTGGCGCATTTCCTTATGAATTCATGAGACGTGTCTTCGAAATCAAACCTGAAAAAGGGCCTAAATCATGGGGTAACTCTACTTTAGGGAATGAGTTCGAAAGTGCAATTGAGAACTTTGACATAAATACAACTAATAAGATTCCATTACTCCGCCGTGTTGTTGAAAGTGGAAAGTTCATAAAAGACTTCAATAATTTTGGCGAAAGTTACTTTCAATATGTCGGAGCAAAAATCGCGGATAAGATTATCCTGAACAAGGATGGTTTTAAGATATGGATTGAATGAACAATGTCTAACTCATCAGATGATGTTTCTAGATGAAATGGCTTAAGAAAAAAGTAAAGGAGTGATGTAGATGGGTAAAAGGATTCCATGTCAATATTATCACTGTGGCACTGAATTTTCCTGAAAGCCTTAAATCCACCTTAAAATTAGATTAACATAGGAGGTCGAAGAATTATGTTTGAGAATTTCATTACTCATGCCAGTTCAATATTTGCTGCAACCAATGTTGCTGTGGCACAAGCAGCTGGTACACCTGGAATACCATGGTGGGTATGGCCCCTTGCTTTACTCTTTACTACCTTTCTGATTGGCATAGTTGCAGCGTTAGCCGGGGTGGGTGGTAGTGTACTGTATGTACCAATTGTCAGCAGTTTTTTCCCGTTTCACATGGATTTCATTCGTGGGTCCGGTTTGTTTGTTGCTCTCGCCTGTTCTTTGTCCGCAGCACCTAAACTACTAAAATCAAATTATGCTAGCCTACGCTTGGTAATCCCCTTGGCCTTACTTGCCTCAGCCTCAAGTATAGGAGGCGCGTTAATAGGACTTTCTTTACCGCAAAATATCCTCAAAATATTATTAGGCGCCTTAATTACATCAATTGCAATCCTTTTCATTTTTTCCAAGAATAGCGAAATTCCTAAAATTGATCGTCCTGATGCCTTAGCCCGGTTTTTAAATATCGGTGGAGCTTATTTCGAATCTTCTACGGGTAAGGATGTCAATTGGTCTGTATGGAGACTGCCACAAGCACTAGTACTTTTTAGCGGCATCGGAGTGATAGCTGGGATGTTCGGGATCGGCGCCGGTTGGGCTAATGTGCCAGTGCTCAATCTGCTCATGGGTGCACCGCTTAAAATTGCGGTAGGTACTAGTATGTCATTATTAGCCATTACAGATACCTCAGCGGCATGGATTTATTTGAATCAAGGTGCAGTATTACCTATCGTAACGGTTCCGTCCGTTTTAGGAATTATGGTGGGCTCGCGAATCGGAGTCAGGTTATTAAGAACAGCAAAGCCGAAATCTATCCGTTATATCGTTATCCTAATGTTATTGTTAGCTGGAGTGAAATCTCTATTAGATGGATTGGGGGTAAAATTATGATTAATCAATCGTCTGTTCAAAGTAGTACCCATGGTACTCAGGCAAAAAGTGTTGTAAGTGAACAAAATAATGTTCAAATTAGTAGTCAAGTAAGTCCTGAACAGGATCGATATGCGAGCATTTTGTTAGTTTGTTCATGGGGTGGAATTATTCTCATGCTAGTTACCTTCGTTCTTTATATGGCGGGTCTTTTTAATCCGACTGTCCCACCCTCCGAGATACCGCTGTATTGGGGATTAAGTGTGCATAAGTATGCACTGGCCACACATGCTCCGAGTGGTTGGAACTGGGTGACAATGATTAATCATGCTGATTATTTGAATTTAATTGGTTTAGCTTTTTTGGGAAGCGTCTCAGTTATTGGTTATCTATCTCTCATGAAAGATTACTTGCATAAAAAAGATTTACCATATGTTATAATGGTTGCTCTGGAAATCATCGTTATTGTTTCAGCTGCTTCAGGGATCTTCAATATCTCCGCTGGAGGTTGAGAAAAACAAATTTAAATCTGGTATTCATAGTTTAGGATAGTACAATTACGAAAAGCAAGGTAATAAGGATGTCTCAAGAGTGTTTCTCGAGCATCCTTATCGCCTTGCTTCTTTATTGATAATGACAGCGCATTAAAGTCTAGACCGATACGTTTTCACATAAATATGTTATAATTATCTTCATAAGTAATGCTAATTGCAAAGAAAGAGGTTTAGACATGAGTAATTCTGAATTTAATGTACTTCTCTACTCTGATGGGTCACACCAGGCTTTTTCTGCTGCTGTTTACACTGCCACCCTCTTAAAGAATATGCCTAATATGCGTTTAACTGTAGTGCAGGTCCAAGAACGAGACGAAGGTTCAATGGGGACAGAATATAACTGGATAGACACTTGGCCGGTTAGTCCTACTTCAGAATGGATGAAACGAGTGACCGACGAATCTGATTCGGACACGACAAACCACTATCAACAAATACTTACCAAAACTAATGAAATTTTTAAAGGGAGAGGTCTAGATGTCAGTCACCATGTGATATATAGTAATCCGAGTATTTCCGATACAGTTGAAGCACTTATTAACTATGCAACTAAAAAATCATTTAGATTAATAGTTATGGGTACGCGCGGGCTTACCACTTTAAAAGGATTGGTTTTCGGTTGTTTAGCGCATAACGTGCTCAACAGATCTCCAATACCGGTATTGTTAGTTAAGAAACTTCCACAAGATTTTATCGATAGTTACTGTTCCAAAACGGATTGCTAGGGTTATGTTAAAATGACACACAGTGCTATTAAGACAAAACTAATTTTTTCAACCTTGCTTGATCCTTGGCATAACTTGGCGCTGGAAGAGTATCTTTTCAGACATGTCGAAAATAATCAGGTAATTCTTTATCTATGGCAAAATCAGAATACGGTTGTCATCGGAAGAAATCAAAACGCGTGGAAAGAATGCCGCTGTGGTCAACTAGACCAGGATGGAGGAAAACTCGCGCGCCGATTATCGGGTGGGGGAGCTGTTTTCCACGACTTAGGGAACCTGAATTTCACTTTTATAATGGATCGAGCCCAGTACGATTTGGAAAAACAACTCAGTGTTGTTTTAGAAGGAGTCCGAAAGCTCAATATCAAGGCTGAATTTTCTGGACGCAATGACTTAACAGTCGAAGGGCGAAAATTTTCAGGTAATGCGTTCTATTTCGAGCAGCAAAAAGCCTATCATCATGGAACTATCCTGATCAATGTTGATATTCCTAAACTTTCGGACTATCTCCAAGTTTCGAAGGAAAAGATCGCTTCGAAAGGCGTCGATTCTGTCCAAGCTAGGGTGGGAAATCTCAGTCTGTTTCAACCGGACATAACTATCGCAAAGATGAAGGAAGCTCTAATAGAGAGCTTTCTGGAACTTTACGGAGAATGTACAGAACCTCCGATCATTGTGAGCGACTCGACCTATGATTTGCAGCAACTCTATCAAAAATACTCTTCATGGGAATGGCTCTACGGAAAAACACCAACCTTTGATATCATCTTCGAAACACGGTTTCCCTGGGGGGGGGGTTGAACTAGGTCTGACGCTTGACAAGGGGTTAATAATAGAAGCGAAAATTTATTCAGATGCGATGAATAGCCATCTAATTGAAGAAGTCGCTTCAGTGCTTATAGATTGTCCGTTTCAGATCCAGCACATGGTCAATAGGATTAACCAACTAGAGGGGGTCCCTGAAGATAAAAAAATTTTGTTGATCTAGTAACATGGCTTTTGAGCAAGGCGAGTGATATGTAATAAACCACGTTTATATCAGTGGGAAATTTTTATTATGGATCAATGAAGGGTCGAATGAATAGTAAACGAGTCGTAGTTCGAGACCAAGATAAAGGCTAGTCTACTTAGAAAAATGGTAGAAATTAATCTGCCCCGCAGAGAAAACATCTCTGCGGGGCTTTTGTATGCTCGAATTGAACGTCTAAATACAAACAGCAGGATAGTTGTGTGGTATGTAAAGTGGTTAAAAACATTTAAGATTAATATTTACCTAATTCACAATAAGTAAAACAGAGTGTGAGTATACTGATCATCTATAGACACATTATTAACATAATGCTAATCTTTAGTTGTGATCATCAATGTATCCGAGAAGAAAGGAAGTGAGAGAGTATCTTAATGGGTATTATCGCAATCATAGTAATGTTCGCTGTTTTCGGAATAGTTTTTGTTGATTACACGCAACAAAAACAAAATAAAGGAACCAGTGGACAACATGCGAAAATTTTTAAGGCTACTGAGTTTCCAATTTTTAATTTTTTTAATAAAAAAAGCTGTCATTAAAGACCGCTAAGAAGGTATATCATCACTACAATATCCCCCAAAAAGCTGCCATTAAAGGCCGCTAAGAAAGTATATCATCGCTACTATATTCCAATTCATGCTAATCTGTTGTAATCATGAAGGTTAATCTCCTGTTTTTTGATTCGAATGAAAGGTGGGATTTGTTTGAATATGACACAATTGAAATATATACCGTTAATTGGAACTATCAAAACTTACAAAAAGGAATATTTCAGTAAAGACTTGATTGCCGCATTGACTGTGGCAGTAGTGGCTATTCCTCAGTCTATGGCTTATGCACTGATCGCGGGTGTTAACCCGGTTTATGGTTTATATACTGCCATAGTATCTACCATCATTGCATCAGTATTTGGAAGTTCAAAACACTTAGTAGCTGGACCGACTAATGCAATTGCTCTACTCGTTGCAGGTAGCATGAGAAATTATATGGGTCTCGATAATGCGTATCAACTGCTCTTTTTGATGACCTTTCTCGTGGGCGCCCTGCAAATTCTCTTTGGGGTCATGAAAATGGGTAAAGCGATCAATTATGTGTCCCATACTGTTATTGTAGGTTTTAGTGCTGGAGCTGGTGTGTTAATCGCCCTAGGACAATTAAATACACTACTAAGCATTTCTATTAAAAATTCAGCGCAAATGCCAACTACGCTGAAATTTTATTACGTCATAACCCATTTAAGCCAAACTAATTTGTATGCACTTGGACTTGGACTGATGACGATTGCTATCATTTTGATTTGCAAAAGAATCAACAAAAATCTGCCTGGAGCCTTGATTGGAATTATCATTCCGATTATCTTCATAATTATTTTTGCATTAGAACAGAAGGGTGTAAAACTCACTGGTAATATTCCGTCCTCCTTACCTCCCTTTAAGATGGTACAATTCAATCTTGGTTCTATAAAGGATATTTTCAGCGGCGCGATTGCAATATCAATCATAGGATTAGTAGAAGCTATCTCAATTTCGAAGACAATTGCCAGTACCTCACGACAAAAAATCGATGCTAATCAGGAATTTATTGCCCAAGGTTTAGCAAATGCAGTGTCATCATTCTTCCAGTGTTTTCCTGGGTCTGGCTCCTTTACTCGTTCTGCAATAAATTATCACAATGGAGCAGTTACTAGATTCGCTGGAATTATGTCAGGTGTGGTAGTTGCCTTGGTTCTTGTATTCTTCGCCCCCTTTGCCAAGTTTATACCTAGTCCATGCCTAGCCGGAGTGTTAATACTCACAGGATATAGCTTAATGGACAAAAAGGAAATCAAGAAGGTATTAAAAGTTGGCAAGTTTAAATCAGATTCTATAGCAATGTGCGTAACGTTTCTGGCAACAATTTTATCACCTGACCTTGATTACGCAATTTATTTGGGAATCGCACTATCCATTGTCTTATACCTGAAAGATACTAATCAAGTTCCTGTCAAACTTCTTGTCCCCTCACAGGGAAAAGGGTCTCAAATTATTGAACAGGAAGTTGAATCAATTAAGGGAAAAGTCGATGTATTGATTATTCAGTTAGAAGGAAATCTTTACTTTGGTTCCGCATACGACCTTGAAGAAAGACTTGATAGACTGGTGGATAAAGCCAAAGTCTTTATCTTAAGAATGAAATATGTTAGTACTATTGATTTAACTTCACTTAATGCTTTGAAAATATTTATTAGGACTGTAAAAGAATCCGGCGGAATCCTGATCGTCAGTGGTGTAACGTCGGAGCTTAGCACAATGCTTAAAAATTCAAATCTTGTTTCGGATCTTGACATGGATAATATCTTTATGGCGGAGAATGAAGTTTTTGCCTCCTCCACTAATGCTTTAGAGAGAGCAAGAGCAGTTCTTAATTGTGAAATAGATAACAACACGAAATCGATGTCCTCTACTCTCTTAGAGTCTGTTTCAAATTTTACTGGAAGTACTAATGGCGCAAAATTGAAAACCGGTTCGCGCTAACCATTAATTCTGAAAGGTGGGATTTGTATGTCGAATTCAACACTTAATGAATATATATCTTTAGATAAAACGATTAAAAGAGAGTCGGGAGAAAGATCTTATCCAATTTGGTTAGTAGTTAATCCGAAACATCCTGCTGTTCGCCACAACATTTGGACACCTGTTTTAGCGGAGATACAGGACAAAGTGTATAGAGGAATCCATACAAGAATCGAAACGTCTAATTTGTATATCAGGAATGCTGTTTGCGATAGTAGTATCGTTCCTAATACCTTGAATTGGTGGGGCGCAGAAGTGGCTCAGGAGATCGAAACGTTCAGGGAAATTGCTCTTGAAAATCAACCCAAGATTATTATTTCGTTTGGCGCCTTTCCATTTGAATTCTTAAGACGTGTATACGAGGTTAAACCCGACAAAGGACCTAAGTTTTGGGGTACTTCTAATTTAGGAGATGAATTTGGAAGATCGATTGAGAACTTTGATATAAACAAGACCAATCGGATTCCTTTACTACGCCGAGTGATTTCCAGTGGTAAGTTCATAGAAGATCACAATTATTTTGGCGAAAATTACTTTCAATATGTTGGAACAAAAATAGCTGAAAAGATCATCGAAAACAAGGATAATTTAAAGATATGGATTGAATAATGCTTACACTCGATAGAGAAAGTTAGCCCTAGAGAACAATAAATCTCTGGGGCTTTAAGATTATAAATAGATTTTAGTTATAATATAATAAAATTATTCTTAGTATAGTGATATGCTATATACAAAAGGTTTACTCAATGATAACATTGAAGTATAAGGTCTGAAAATCTGTTTCTGGAAGAAAAATTCTATTAATTGTAGCTACGATCATGGTATAATTAGTATATTTAGTAAAAGGGTGGGTGTTTGACATGACGGATTCCAATATGTTAAATGTGCTTCTTTACTCTGATGGCACACAACATTCCTTTTCTGCTGCCGTTTATGCAGCTAACCTATTTTATAGTATACCCAATATGAATTTAACGGTTTTGCATATACAAGAGGGCGTTGCTGGTTCGATGGTGGGAGATGAAAATTTGATGGATCCTTGGTTGGATGACCCTAATTCGGACTGGGTGAAACACTTGATGGGTGATGCTGATTCAGACAAAAGAAGGCAGTACTCTGAGATAATTGCCAAAACTAGCGAAATATTTGCAGACAGAGGTCACAAAGTCAATCAGAAAGTGATCTATTCTAATCCAAATATTCCTGATACCGTTAAGGCTATGCTTGGCTATGCAACGAAAAATTCATTTGGTTTAATCATTATGGGTACGAGAGGCCTAACTAGTTTAAAAGGTTTGATACACGGGAGTCTAGCGCATAGCGTGCTGAGCAAATCTACTATACCAGTGTTGTTAATTAAGAAACTCCCTCAAGAGTTTATAGATCGATACTGCTCATCCGTAGATGCTGATGGGCATTGCTACTTACCTAAAATTACTGAGTGATCATAGTGTTATATACATTTTGACTTCGTAGTAAGTTAGCCCAGGAGAGAGAAAAAATCTCTCCCGGGCTTAAGGCACATTCAAGAAAATAACCAGTCAGTATGCCAGTCTATTTCGCGTCATACTGCATCGGTATGTTTACCTAATAGCCCCACAAGGAGGTGAACATACCTCCTTGTACTAGTCAGAAAGTATAACTAACGTTATATACTTTCTGGAAGGTCCCTTCTCGCCATCACGGCGCCTTGCCATCCTTGGCGGCGCTCTAATCTCGGACGTCCTGTCCGAGTCATGGCCAGCGCATAAATAAGTGCAACTAGGGCGATCGCCGGCGCCTAAGGGCTGCAAGAAGGCTAATTCGTGCAAAGACAGTGTCTTCGGGCGCTAACCCAGTTTTCTTTATCTGACACAAAATATCCTTGGCATCTTTGACTTGTTATTTTCTTTCATATGCCTTAGTAGGTTTTAACTTGTAGATCCGATGGATCACGAGCCCTAGATCGTTAAATTAGTCCTGAACATTTTCTGAGTGCGTATCGTTACTATAAACTTTTATGGTATAATCACGTTAATGTTGTAGGAGGTATTAACATGACTGATTTTAAGTTTAAAGTACTCCTCTATTCCGATGGATCACATCAGGCTTTTTCTGCTGCTGTTTATACAGCCACGCTATTGACGAATATGCCCACTATGCACCTAACCGTCGTTCAGGTAACTGAACGAAATAATGATGAAGTGGCGATGAGGAGAAAATATAGTTGGATTGATACATGGCCAGTTAGCCCTACGTCAGAATGGATGAAACACGTTCTTGATGAATCTGATACGGAAACCACAAGTGAGTATCAGAAAATACTTACCAAAACTAACGGAATATTTTTAAAGAACGGACCCAGAGTCAATCAACAAACCTTATATTCTGATACCAGTCTTACCGAAATATCCGACACGGTCGACGTGATCCTCGACTATGCGACAAAAAATTCATTTAACTTGATAGTTATGGGCACACGGGGCTTATCAAGTTTAAAAGGGTTGATTTTTGGTAGTTTAGCGCATACTGTCCTTAACCGGTCTGTAATTCCCGTGTTGTTAATTAAGAAACTCCCTCAAGACTTTATCGATAGTTACTTGTCTGGCCCAAATGCTTAAATCAGGTTCAAAAAACAGGTAAACTAGCAAAAACTATGGTTATAATTGGGTGCTCCATGGATCTCCATGGGGCATTCTTGATGTTTTGTTGAAGAGAAGTTGAATAATGCTGTTAGGTAAATTAATGAAAATTTGAAAGGTGGAGAGAAAGTGGCAGTCAGACTTAGTAAAGGGCAGAAAGTTGACCTTACAAAAACCAATCCAAACTTGAAGGAGATTATCGTCGGGTTGGGCTGGGCCTCTAACCTTGCAATAAGTAGTTATAATTTCGACTTAGATGCTTCGGCCTTTTTGATAGGATCAAACGGTAAAGTGAAAGATGAAAATGATTTTGTCTTCTATAATAATCCTTCCGGTGGACAAGGTTCAGTAAAGCATAGTGGAGACAACAAAAAGGGGTCTGGCGAGGGTGATGACGAACAGATTCACATTAATCTGTCGGCAGTACCAGATTATATCGAAAAAATTGCTTTCACTATTACAATTAATGATGCACAGAAGAAAAGGCAAAGTTTTGGAGATATCAAAAACTCTTACGTGCGGATTATTGATGGAATAACGAACGAACTGCTTCTTAAGTATGAACTGGGTGAGGAATTTACTATCGAAACAGCTATTGTAGCCGCAGAAATCTACCGTAACGCAGGGGAGTGGAAATTCAACGCGATAGCAAGTGGGTTCCAAGGCGGTCTGGCCGCCCTCTGTAAAAATTTTGGTCTGGAAGTAGAAGAAGAGCAACCCGCTGCCGGCGCAATCAGCTCGGGTAATCTCGGTTACGGAAATGCTGAAAATAACAGTTACGGAAACCCAGGGTCTAGAAGCACTGCGGTACCTTATGCGCAAAATAATCTTCAAACTTATGGGCAAGGTAGCGCTCCTGGCGTTGCTTATCCAGCTGATCAAGGAGGGATGTCTTGTCCGCGTTGTCATTCAACTCAAGTGACAGCAGGTAAAAAAGGGTTTGGATTTGGCAAGGCCTTAGTGGGCGGTGTTTTGCTGGGCCCGGTAGGGATATTGGCTGGTTTCATAGGAAGCAGAAACATGGAGTTTGCCTGCTTGAGTTGCAGAGAGCGCTGGAATGCGGCTAGTAACCGAAATACTGCTCAGTGGTTACAGCAGCAAACTGAAAGCGCCCGTAATGTTGTGAATAAATATATGGGGAAAGATCTTACGGAAGGTCTGGTTGCTGGCAGCGCTTTGGTGGCTATGGCAGACGGGATCATCGAACCTTCAGAAAGAGAGAAGCTCATTGATTATTTCCGCACCAGTCAGGAAATGCGCGGGATAAATATTAATGAAGTGGATTCTCGATTTAATTATTTTGTTCAGCGGATTCGGAGTGATCAAATGCTTGGTAAGGCGGAAGCCTTGCGGGCTATTGGCAAACTAGCGAGCAAACCGGAGGCTGCCCGCTTGGTGGTTCGTTTGTGTTGTGCTATCGGTTTTGCGGACGGGGAATTTGCCCCAGTTGAAAAGAAAATTGTGGAGGAGATTTGTCGCGAGGTTAACTTAGATCCCAGGGAATTTATTTTCTAACAACGGGTCTTTGTCCTATATGTTACTCGTAATATCGGGGATGACTCTTCATTACACTCCCTTGGTTCCTCTTATGAATTAAGCCCGCAGCCTTTGCGGGCTTTTGAGTTGTTTAAACCTCTAGGATACTGCTATAATCTAATTAGATAGTTTCTTTAAGGAGAAATACGGGCTTATGAATATTCAAATTTTCGGGATTAGGAAATGTTTCGGTACTAAAAAGGCTGAACGTTATTTTAAAGAAAGAAAAATCAAATATCAGTTGATAGATTTAAATATACTAGGATTGAGCAAGGGAGAATTACAAAGTGTGAAGAAGGCTGTAGGTTTAAAAAATATGATTAATAGTGAAGCTAAGGATTATAAAAGGTTGAATATGGACCATATTATTTCTACTGAAGGTAGAGAAGAAATGCTTTTAAATAACCCAAGTCTTTATAAGACGCCGATCGTTCGCAACGGCAAACATGCAACTGTCGGTTATGAACCGAACGTATGGCAGTCTTGGGAAAGAGACGATTAATTTAACGATTTTCAGATTGGAAATAGAAATGATTAAATGTTACCTTGGCTTTAAGGAGTGAGTTTGTACGGAGACCAGGAAGGAAAACAGAACTGTCTTGAAACATTCAGACAATATTTTTAATGACGTACTATCTCCCTTGATCGAAAGGGGGACTAGTTTCTATGTTTACTTCTACCGTATTATTGGGTGCGATGATGAGCGACAGTACCTTGCTGAGATCGTTCGTTTAGACGAAAAACTTAGAATACTTGGCAACTATACCTTTTTTGAAAAAGTAATTCAAATTCCGACAGACACATTATTAATTGAGAAAGCCAGGAAATTGTTAGAGCAAGTTCCGCTCAGGGATTTTAGCAATGGGGCACTCTTGAATGTCTTGGAAATACAAGGCTACTTTTCGGCAACTTCAGACATCAAAGTCAACGGAACAATCAAGAATGCCTTCGGCATAATGCTTAATCTGTATATGACCAATGAGCGACCTGTTAATTTAAGTATTGTCGTCAATTTTGTTACTAAAATTCTATTGTGGTTCGAAGATTATGGCAAACAAATTGGTAATAAATCTCTTTATAATCCTAAGATAATTTATTGGGGAAGTCCTAAAATCCACGAGATCTATTTTCTAATTCTTATGTCCCTAATAGGGAGTGATGTTCTTGTACTTAATACGTCGTTTAATGATAGGTTCGATCAAGTAGATAAGCAAAACGAATTTTCTTTTTTAATTAAAAAAGAAAAAGAACTTCCAATCGGCGTTTTTCCCACACAAGAACCGGAAGGAAAACTGCAGTCTACAATAAAACAGTCACAGATTAAAATTGAACGCCCTCAAATTAATATAGAGCAGCTCCCAAAACCAATGAAACAAACCGAAAATGACCGGTTGACAATCCAAAACGATATCTTGTTAAACGATCATATTATTGTGGTGAAACTGAAGAGATCTGAAAATATATTTAAGGAAATCCTTATTCCCATGAACCAACGAGGTGGCTATGTTGGTAAGCCCTACCCTATCCTACCTACTTATTTTGTGCGTTATATTGGAGTTCCCAGTTCCGCTGATGACTGGGAGACGGAATATTACAACAGTCTTTATAATCTTGACCAAACGTTGCAAACGCCAGGTTTTTATCTTAAGTTTCGAGAGGGCATCCCAGCACCGAGTGCAGCGGAGAGTGCCTTGATTTCCCGGAGCTTGATTGTTTATCCGTACAAAAATCGATTTGAGATCTTAGAACAAATTCTCCAGGCCAATATACTTCCCCAAACGAATGACGAGCTTTTGGACAACACTGTCAGAAAAACGTTTATTGACATCGTAAATCTCTTCGTAGAGAAAAGTAGTAATATCAATACATCCATAGTCTTAAACTTTTCTCTAAAGCTTGTTACCTGGTTAAATAGATACCTGCCCAAGCTATTTGTTAAAAGTAATGGTAAAAAGCAGTTTGGTCTGGAAGGGTTTGATTATGAGCATAATCCTAAAATTCTTTTTTATGGCATGATCAAACCTCATGAAATCTATCTACTTAACACTTTCCATAAAATAGGGTGTGATGTTCTTTTTGTCCATTCCGATGAAGAGGGAGACAAAGCCTTTCAACACTTTGACCAGGACGGCTTATTAACTCATCTTATTCGGAATCAGCATACCTTGCCTTTAGTTCCCTTTCCAGAGGCAGAACAATTGATACGCAAAAGCACAATAGCCTATAATGCATCCAAAGAAATTGAAGAAGTGATCTATAGCGAAGAGGTGGGTCTTTATAAACCGTGGCAGTTTGAGAGTTATTCTACCCAACCCGTTACTCTTAAAACCACTTATGATGAGCTTAAAATACTTTGGCGGGAACAAGCTAAACTTCGTCCAGAGTTTAAAGTTCAAAACAAAAAGGTTTATGTTCCCAACTTATTTGCCAAGATCAACGGAGTTAGTGAAGACCTTGATGATTATTGGCAAAATCTCAAAGCATTTTCATCTGCTCCTAATACCAAGCTGATTGAAAATGTCCCCTTTACTAAAATAAGCTACACCAAGCAGGAGCTTTATCAGACCGACTATCTACTGAACAAACAGGGTCTCTTTGATGAGCCGAAAGTAATGAAAAGTCCGCACTACAAATTCGGCTATCTTAAAGGACATTTACAGCATTTCCTGATCGTTAAGATTAATGAACTCCTATCCTCAGGAATGTTCGTGGCGGCAGTCGATGAAAAATTCAAGCTTAAGATGATCATGACCATTCTAACGATGGACGACTCTCTAATCAAGCTTATTGAAGTATTTGATTATCCACAAGAGATTCCTAAAGTGATTATCTACAACAATGAAAAAGAACCCTTCACTGAAAACGATGCTATTTTACTTGCCTATTTTAATCTAATGGGTCTTGATGTTGTAATCTTTACGCCAACGAATTACAAAACTATTGAGCAACAGATCAAGCCCAGTCTTATAGACATCCATCAGCTTCCGTTCGTAAAATACGATCTAGTTCTTCCGTCATTGAACAGTATTTCAGCGACTTTGCCTCATAAATTAGGACTATTGTCGCGGTTCTTTAAGAATTATTAAGAAAAGAGGAATATTAATGGAAATTCAAGGCTTTAATACGACCTTAACTGAGGATAAAAGTTTACTGCCGGCACCTATTCCGGAGTTTAATCTCGAACAGAAGAAAAGCGAAGTTATGGCCAAGGTTCAGGAAAGTCCTGAAGTGCGCAGCATTGTCCGTCAGATCAACGTCGAAGATGTAAGTTCGATCATGACGTTTGGCAAGAACACCTCAGAAGAGGTTTCACGGTTTTCAGACGCCATTCTTCATTCTATGCAAGCGACAAAGGTGGAGGATTCAGGAGAACTTCTGATTCAGCTCAATAAAATTATGGACAAGTTTGATATTAAAGATTTTGAGGAGAAACCCCCTAGTTTTCTTGGCAAAATTTTTACCAAAGCAAAGAATTCAGTTGAGGCGCTTTTCCAAAAATATAACTCTATGGGCGATGAAGTCGATAAAGTTTTTGTGACGCTGAAGAAGTATGAAGCAGAAATTAACATCGCTAATAAGCATTTGGAAGATATGTTTGTCAAGAATTCGGAATATTATGAGCAGCTAGGGCAATATATTTATGCAGGTCAAGTTGTACTCGCAGAGCTTAAGAATAATATCATCCCTGCAGCTCAGGCTAAAGCCGACCAGACGGCCAACAGGTTAGATCAGATGAATGTCAATAATCTAGTACAGGTACAAGATATTATGGAACAACGAATCTATGATTTACAACTTGCCGAAAATGTCGCTGTCCAAAGTATGCCAACCATTAAGTCCATTGAATACGGCAATTATAATTTGGTGCGCAAGATTAACTCCGCTTTTGTTATTACTATGCCAATCTTTAAACAATGCCTGGTTCAAGCAATCATGTTAAAGCGTCAATCTGTACAAGCCAAAGCGATGAGCGCGTTAGATGAGAAAACAAATGAACTTTTACTTCGTAATGCGGAAAACACGGCACTGCAATCGAAAATGGTTGCTAAACTTGCCTCGGGTAGTTCCGTTAGTATCGAGACCTTGGAAAAATCATGGCAGACGATCGTCAAGGGCATCGAGGAAACTAAGGCTATACAAGAGGAAATGAGACAAAAACGTCTAGACGGAACGAAGAGATTAGAGATCCTCAAACAAGATTTTGTTAATCGTGGGATTGTACGCTAGTGCATCAGTTGTGTCTTTTGCGTTGACAGGTGCCAAATTCTGGCTATCTTTATGACTGATCAAGGAAACGGTAGACCAGTACCGATTTTGACTAATGAGGCTCAACTATCAGTAAATCTGAGAGTTGAGCCTTTTTCAACGCGTAAAACTTCTCGATTGCACCCTTCCGGAACCGTCCCCTTGTCTTCCTCCCGACTCAAAGTGCATATTAGATCTGCGATACGCAAATAATATTAATTAGGCATATGAAAGAAAATAACAAGTCAAAGATGCCTTGGTTATTTTCTTGAATGTGCCTTAGATTAAACTTACAGGATGTGAGGCGGTATGAGGCCTTTCCGGGTACGTAAAAGAAAAAGAACGCCAGAACCTGATTTAAACCAGCCCGTTGAGGATGAAGCCGAACAGGAAAAACAGTCTTTAAGCAGTACATTAGCAGAGAACCTAACTACAATTCAAACTATTTTTGCGAATTGCACGGATCTCATCTACCGGGACTTGAAGATTGGACAGGAACAAGTACCTGTACTGCTCGTATATCTGAATGGGATCACCGATGAACAAACGGTCAACCAAGACATCTTAAAATCTCTATTGAACATGCGAGATTCCAATCTTGAAGCCTCCGGTTCTAATAATATCCAAAAGATTAGAAACTTATTTTTGGAAATTGGCAACATCACAGAAATCTCGACAAGCGGGGAAATCGTCGATGCCGTACTCACGGGAAATGTGGTCTTGTTGCTGGAGGGAGCCGCCCAAGCCTTAAAAATAGCAACCAAGGGTTTTGAGGGCCGGATAGTTTCTGAATCGGTTACGGAAGGAGTAGTCAGAGGCCCTCGGGAGGGATTTACTGAAAGCCTGCGTACCAACACCGCGTTGTTGCGGCGCAAAATAAAAACTCCTACCTTAAAATTAGAAAAGTTCGTCCTAGGGCGAGTCACCAAGACTGAGGTGAATATCGCCTACTTGGAAGGTACCGCTAATCCCAAAGTAGTCGACGAGGTGAAAAAAAGAATATCCTTAATCGATGTTGACTCAATACTAGAGAGCGCCTATATCGAGGAAATGATCGAAGATGAACCTTTCACGCTATTTCCGCAGATTGATCATAGTGAACGGCCAGACAAAATAGCCGCTGGAATATTACAGGGTCAGGTAGCTGTTTTTACGGATGGAACACCGTTTGTCTTGATAGTACCAACTATGATGTTTCAGTTTCTGCAGTCCAGCGAAGATTATTATGATCGCTCAGTTTATGCCACATCGGTGCGAGTGGTGCGTTTCTTCTTCCTCAATTTGGCGTTACTTCTCCCCGCTTTGTACATTGCCGTTTCGACCTATCATCGAGGTTTGCTGCCCACGCCCTTATTGATCAGTCTTACCGCCGCTCGCGTGGGGGTACCATTTCCAACTATCGTTGAGGTTTTATTTATGGAAGTGACTTTTGAGGCTTTACGAGAGGCCGGAATACGACTCCCAAAGCCTGTAGGACAAGCTGTCAGCATTGTGGGCGGACTAGTCATCGGGGAAGCGGCCGTGCAAGCCAGCATGGTTTCACCTACCACAGTGATCGTAGTAGCTCTTACCGGCATTGCATCCTTTGGCATTCCTTCCTACAGCTTTGCACTGGCAATTCGTATTTTGCGGTTCGTCATGATACTTTTAGCATCTACTCTGGGTCTTTTTGGAATGTTGCTTGGCTTATTGGTCATGCAGGCACATCTTGTTTCCCTGCGTTCCTTCGGAGTACCCTACTTTGCTCCGCTTGCTCCTTTTAATCTGAAAGATGCTAAGGACTTTGTGATGAGGGTACCCTGGTGGGCCATGGGCGAAAGGCCCCGTCTGATTGCCAAGAATAATAACAATAACAGACAAAGGCAGAAGTTTTTCCTGAAACCAGCCCCGCCCGATGAAAATCAGCAATAAAGGGTGTTAACTATGCGTAAAATGGCCTTGATTATGGTATGTATATCCTTACTGCTGACGGGTTGTTGGGATTATAAGGAGGTAGACCGCCTAGCCTCGGTCATGGCAATCGGGCTCGACCGTATACCGGGGAGTAAAATCATCCTTTTGACAGTGCAAATTGCGAGTTCTGAAGAGAAGGGGGGGAGTAAACAAAAAGGAGGGCAGGGGGGCGGAGGGAAAGCTTACACGGTAATGAATAGCGAGGGTAAGTCGCTGTCTGAAGCTATCCTCAATTTAGGTACACAGTCTACGAGGCGCATTTTACTTTCTCACTGCAAGCTAATTGTCTTGGGAAAGGACTTGGCTGAAACAGGTATAGGCGAAATCTTGGACGACCTAAAACGCGACAGAGAATTCCGCCGCTCCAACTGGATAATTACCACAGACATGACCGCTAAGGAGATCCTAGAGAAGGAGATTGCCCTGGAGCAGGTGCCAGCTGTAGGCTTGGATCTTATCCTGCAGAATTTTGAAACAGTGGGTCGTGTCCTACCAATGAACTGTAATGATTTTTTTGCCCAACTCAATGGAGATTCGCAGGTTAGCTTTACCCCGTTAGCACAGTTGGAGGACATTGACAAGCAGGTTACCGGCCAGTTGGAAAAGGCTGTTGGTAGGCCTTTGGACTCCGAGAGAAAACCTAAAACCCTGACGCTGGGAAAGACCGCCGTTTTTAAAAATCTAAGAATGGTAGGTGTACTGAACGAGGAGGACACAAGAGCCCATAGATGGCTTGTGGATTCTCCAAAAGGGAGTAGTATAACATTCGTTTATGCTCCTCAGGCACAGACGAATGGGGACAAGGGAGAAATTTTGCTTGACATCAAGGATGGCAAAGCGACCATTACTCCACAAATTTCAGAAAACGGTATAACTATGAATATAGTAATGACAGTCAAGGCCGCACTCCATGAAACTGGAACAACCGGTGTAAATGTGCTCGATCCCAAGGTGGTAGCACTACTGCAACTCCAGGCGGCGGAAACGATGAAACTTCAGATTGAACATACTATTAGCACTGCCCAGAACGACCTCAAGTCCGACTGTGTCGGTTTTGCGGAAAATCTACATAACTATTATCCCGTCGAATGGAAGCAGATCAAGAATAACTGGGATAACATTTTTCCTACTATAGATTATCAGATTTCCTGTGAGGTCGAGATTTTGAGTGCTGGTATGATAAGTAACTCCACGTTGCGAAGTGAGCCGGAGGAATAAATGAATGACCGTTCTAATAGTGTTTGCGGCCCTAGTCATTGGTTTGGCTGAAGGGATACCTCTCGGAAAACAAGGTCAGTGGAAGGAGCTGGCTGTTATGAGCACTCTCCTCGGCATTGCCTTCCTACTGGCAGTGGGCTATTACCTTGGCTTGCCATCTCTCCTAGCACTTTTGGAACGACTGCTCGAACCGGTAGGTAAAGCTATTTTTAAGTAATTATAAGAAAGGTGATTGGATGCCGGAAAAAGGAATTATCAACACAAATCAGTTTGTCTGGCTATTGTTTATCATTATTTCCATATTTGCGTCTATGCAGATGCCAGGTCTGCTAATAATGCAGGCAGGGAGGGATGCTTGGCTATCGGTCCTCGGTGCCTGGTTTCTCGATGTCCTGCTAGCCCTAGTCTATGCCTATATGGGGATCCGCTTTCCTGGAGAAAACTTCGTGCAGTACAGCATCACCATTCTAGGCAAGTATTTGGGCAGGCTGGTCGGAATTATATTCCCACTATTCTTCTTACTAGCGTGCACCGTATTGTTGCATGGCTTAGCCCAGATAGTTCACACCGTCTTTCTGCCCCGAACTCCTTTCAATATTATCTTGGTAGCTAATTACCTAGTCTGCGCTTTCATAGGACGTAAAGGGATTGAAGTAATCGCTAGAATGACCGAAATCTTAGGACCTCTGTTTTTTCTCAGTATTGTCACCCTTTGCTTCCTAGTTTTACCCTCTTTTCACATCGCCAGGCTGAAACCTCAGTTTGATGAAGGTGTGGCGCCTTTCCTGGCGGGCGCGCCCTTACTCCTTACCAGTTTCGGTATTTGCATTATCATGGCTATGTATATCCCGCTTTGCAACCGACCAGAAAACGGCTTTCTGGCCAAGTTTAGCGCTGTCAGTATGGGGGCGTTGTTAGTGGGCCTAGTTACTGTTTTATCTGTGGGCATCTTTGGGATCGTGGATGCGCAATATATGGTCTCACCCGGGATCCAGCTCGCTAAGATGATCAATTTCAGTAACTATTTTGAAAGAGTTGAGATGATCTGGCTACTGATCAACGTCGGGTCATCAATCGTGGGCTCATCTAGCCTGCTTTGGGCCTTCGGCGTGGGGCTCTCTCAAGTAGCTGGACTGAAGAACTATAAGTCACTGATTTATTCAGGGGCCTTAATCTCCTTAGTGCTCTGCATAGTATCTTTCCCCAGTGGTATCCAACAGACAAACTTCTATCACTATACTTATCCTATTGTGGCGGCTTTCGTCGAGACCGGTCTTGAACTCTTCCTATTTGCTGCGGCGCTGATTTTGCGCAAGCGGGGAACGGCTTAGTCGTGGTTCGATGTTCGAAGTTCGTGGTTCGAGTGGAGGGTTATCATACTTTTTTGTCGGGGATCACCGGGGGTTCCGAGCGGGCTTTGTCCAGTTCATTCCTAACCTTATCACGGTACTTATTAAATAGCTTTTTTTGAAATAGGTAAGAGATCAGGCAGCCAGTCGTAACTATAGATAGTCCGGTGACGATTGCTAAAATATTGGTTTGACCGTAGACTTCCACAGGCAACACCTCACTAATTGTATTTTTAACTTTATTACTATAGAATGCCAGCTTTTAGGAATAGTTAGTCAACGACATATGGATTCTGTAAGTCCTTATTATTTTATGAAAAATATGGTAATATATAAGAAGTAAAACCTCTGCGATCGTTAAAAAGGAGAATGTTTATTATGCTATTACCACAAGAAAAAGGATGAAAGATGGGACATTCTTGATGGCATAGTTAACCAGAAATAGATACCAAGGATGAAATTGAGGTGGTAACTCTTGAACCACCTCTTTTCTGTGCCCGTTGTTCAATTACTATGTAGGTGACAAAAGTAATCTCAGGTGATATTGTAATTATTGTTTTGGAAACTCCATTTGAAGTATAGTAGAACAAATCCAAGGACTAGATGTTCGAAATGCGAAATGTGTTTGCGATCAGTGAACTCGTTCAGCTAAAGCTGAACATCGAGACTTCGGTGGGAGAGTCTACCTCCTTCGCCGCCATGTATTTCTATTGGGAAAGGCGGCTCGGCGATACTCTCCACCGGAGACTATCGTCACCGAAGTAGAATAAGGAACACCCACTTAAAGAAGTGGGTGACTCGGAAAGATTATAATTATTATAAGGAAGTGAACTGGTCTTGTCAGAAACGCAATATAATGCAGAATCTATCCAGGTCTTAGAAGGATTGGAGGCGGTCCGCAAACGTCCTGGCATGTATATCGGTTCCACTGGGAGCAGAGGACTTCACCACCTTGCTTATGAAATTATCGATAACGCCATTGATGAGGCTGGGGCCGGATTTTGTGATCAAATCGCGGTTACGGTTAACATAGATGGATCGATTACGATTGAGGACAATGGGCGTGGGATTCCAGTTGACATACATTCTGTCAAGAAAATCCCGGCTGTGCGCTTAGCTTTTGAGACGTTACATGCCGGAGGTAAATTTGGAGGGGATACCTATAAAACGTCTGGAGGGTTGCATGGTGTTGGAGCAAGCGTGGTCAACGCCTTGTCGGTTTATTTAACAGCCGACATAAAACGAGGTGGAAAACTTTATCGAGTTGAATATGTTAACGGGGGTCAGCTCAAGGCAGATCTACACATTATCAAGAAAAAAATATCTGGCACAGGAACAACCGTGGTATTCAAACCCGATCCCCTCATCTTCAAAGAAACAACTATTTTTAAATATGATTCCCTAAGAAGTCGTTTAATGGAGCTGTCTTTTCTCAATAACGGTCTAACCATTTTCCTTACAGACCTACGCGGAGAAACAAAGTCTGAAACCTTTTCTCCAAAAGATGGGATCATCGGTTTTGTTGAACACTTAATCAAAGAAGCAAGTGTCTTGCCCGTTCATAAGAAACCGATCTATTTTAAAGGGGAAAAGGAGGATGTGATTGTAGAGTGTGCTATTCAGTATAACAATGGAGATGATGAATCGTTGCACTCTTATGTCAACAATATCCCCACGGATGAGGGCGGGACTCATGAGTCCGGTTTCCGAACGGCACTAACAAAAGTCTTCAATAATTACGGCCGGAAAAACAATCTCTTTAAAAAAGATGAAAATCTGATCGGGGATGACCTTAAAGATGGCTTAACGTGCGTATTATCGCTTAAAGTTAAAGACCCCCAATTTGAAGGACAGACCAAGACGAAACTCTCCAATATGGAAGTTGAAGGGATTGTGCAGTCGCTAACCAATGAGGGGATCAGTCAATTCTTTGAGCAAAACTCATCTGTAGCTAAAGAGGTTATCAATCGGACGTTGACAACCTCCCTGATAAGACTTGCGGCCAAGAAAGCCAAGGAGCTTAAAAAGAAAGCTCGAGATGCCGAGGTAAAGGCACTCAGTGGTAAACTCGCGGCCTGTAGTGGGAAAGACAAAACACGCAACGAGCTTTTTCTCGTTGAAGGGGATAGTGCCGGCGGTTCGGCTAAAATGGGTCGAGACCGACGCTTTCAGGCCATTCTTCCTTTACGAGGGAAAGTTATTAACACTTACCGGGCCAAGATCGATAAGGTCTTGGAAAATGAGGAGATCAGGAGCATTATCACGGCCGTTGGCTCGGGAGTCGGCAAGGAGTTTGATTTAGAAAAGGGCAATTATGCCCGTGTCTGTATTATGACGGATGCAGACATTGACGGCGCGCACATTCGCTGCCTACTGTTGACGTTTTTCTATAGATATATGAAACCACTGATTTTGAGTGGGAGGGTCTATATCGCGCAATCTCCTTTGTATAAGGTGGAGAAGGAACGAGGTAAGATTATTCACTATGCTTTCGACGACTACGAATTAAAGAAAGAACTCAAGGAGTTGGGGAAAACAGCTAAGATTTCACGCTACAAAGGACTTGGGGAAATGAATCCAGAGCAGTTGTGGGAGACAACTCTGAATCCCGCCAATCGACGTATGATTCAGGTCACGATCGATGATACCTTGGAAGCAGAGCGTAAACTTAGGATTCTGATGAGTGAGCTTGTCGAGCCACGACGGGATTTTCTTATGGAAAATATTGTCTTCACAGATGATGATATGTAATTTTCAGAGGTCGGATAACAGAGGCCAGAGATCAGAAACGGAATACCCCTATATACCCCTCGATCCTATTTCTGACATATCTGGCTTCTGACCTCCGAGTGATATAGGGGGAGATATTACCCATGAGCATAGTAGAAGACAACATCATCCAGCGTCCACTCGAGGACGTCTTACCTGAAGCGTTTTTAGGCTATTCCAAACATGTTATCTTACAGCGGGCAGTTCCTGATGTTAGGGATGGCCTTAAGCCAGTTCATCGCAGAATCCTATATTCTATGGACGAAATCGGGATGCATACGGATAAGCCGTACAGCAAGTCAGCTCGGCTAGTTGGGGATTGCATGGGAAAATACCATCCCCACGGGGACTCATCGATCTATGATTCTGCGGTTCGTATGGCCCAACCATGGGCAACTAGATATCCGATGGTGGACGGTCAGGGGAATTTTGGTTCAATTGATGGAGATAATGCAGCGGCGATGCGTTACACGGAAATGAGAATGACGCATTTATCCCAACTGATGACCCAGGATATCGAGAAAAAAACGGTTCTCTTTAAGGCAAACTATGATCAACGCTTGAAAGAGCCCGTTGTTCTCCCCAGCCCTTTTCCTAACCTTTTGGTCAACGGAGGGTCAGGAATTGCCGTTGGGATGATGTCCAATATGCCTCCCCATAATTTACGGGAAGTCGTAAACAGTGTGATCCTCCAAATAGATAATCCTCGGGTTACGGTCGATGAGCTCATGGAAAAGGTGAGTGGGCCAGACTTTCCCACAGGTGGACTGATTATCGGGACAGAGGGTATTGTTAATGCCTATAAGAACGGACGCGGAAAAGTAACAATGCGTGGCAAGGCGATGATCGAACCAAGTAAAAATGGCAAAAGCTTAATCGTAATCACCGAAATTCCTTATCAAGTGAATAAATCAACGCTGGCTGCCAAGGTTGAAACGCTGGCAGTAATGGGTAAAATCGAAGGAATTAGCGAAGTCAGGGATGAATCCGATCGGGAGGGGATTCGGCTTGTCGTAGAATGTCGAAAAGAAACTGATCCATTGAGCGTCTTGCGCCTTCTTTATAAACATACTCAGTTGGAAGACACCTTCGGCATTATCAATTTAGTTATCACAGCTGAAGGCACGCCTAAGATCCTTGGGCTTAAGGAGATCAACGCAGCATTTATTAAACATCGCAAGATTGTTGTCACAAAGCGCACGGAATTTGATTTAGAGAAAGCCCGTTTACATGCCCACATACTTGAAGGATTAGTTATCGCCATTAATAACCTTGATGAAGTGATTGCTCTGATTCGGGCTAGTAAGACACCTGCGATAGCTAAAGCGGCACTAATTACCCGTTTTGAACTATCCGAGATTCAGGCACAGGCAATCTTAGATATGAGGCTGCAAAACTTGACAAACTTTGAACTCGATGGTATTAAGAAAGAACATGCCGAGGCCTTAAAACTTATTGCTGAGTTGGAGAGCATCTTGGCGGATGTGAACAAGGTTTATGATATTATTAAAAAAGAGCTCAAAGAGATTGCCGATAAGTATGGAGATGATCGACGTACGCTCATTCTGTCTGAGGACATGAGGGATCAGCTCGATTTGAGTTCTTTTGAGGAACCCGAAAATCTCATTGAGGTTATGCTTACAACGAAGGGATTTATTAAAAGGATGCCTCTCCAAACCAAGAAAAACAAAGGAAATGCCCTAGTCTGTGTTTTCAAGGATGGAGATACTCTAGCGGAGAGAATTACTTGTACTGACAAGGATACGCTATTTTTCTTTACTCACTCTGGAATGTTTTATAGCATCAAGGCCAAAACCGTACCTGAAGCTGGAAATAAAGATAAAGGGGGACTCTTGACCAATTTATTCCCACTGCCTATGGGGGAAAAGGTCGTCTCTACCCTTCCCATTAAAGATGCTTCCGAGGCGTTATGTCTCGTATTTGTCACAAAGGATGGGCAGGTCATGCGGAGTCCGGCAGGTGATTTTGTCAATGCGCGCTCTTCCGAAGCCATAGGGCTTAAAGAGGGAGATGCCGTGGTCAAAGTGGGCTTGGGCGATAACCACGGGGAAATAGTTCTCGTCACGCATCAAGGACAAGCTATAAGGTACCCGGAAACGGAAATCAACCCGATGGGACGAAAATCACGCGGGGTCAAAGGGATGGCTTTAGGCAATCAAGATTGGATTGTCGATGCTTTACTACTAAGTAGTTCAGGACAAAATTCTCTGGGCGATTTAGTGACAGTGACTGAACGAGGGTTCGTAAAACGCACTTCAATTGAGGAATATAAACCTCAAGGTCGAGCAGGAAAAGGAATTGCTATTGGTAAGGTAGACCCTGTAGGAACCGGGTTTGTTATAGGCATTATTCAAGTTAAAGATGAAGATGTGTTAAACATCATACAAGTTAGCGGAACAGTAACCCAGGTTGAGATGAAGAACGTTAAAGCAGAGTCTAGGACAAAACTGGGATCACAAAAAGTTCCGGTTTTTCTGGACGATTACGCGGTTAGGATTATATAGTTGTCACTTGAAAGGATCGATCTGTTTGCCAAAAGAAAGAGTTGTGGAATGGGATGTACTAAGAGGGATCGCTTTTTTGGCGATCGTTTTGCAGCATTCAATCGGGCAGTTTGCGTATAGGAAAGACACAAGCTTGTTGGATGCCTATACATTAGCCGCCATCTATCACTTGATTAAGTTCGGGGTGCCTGCTTTTGTTCTTTTGACGGGAGCAGCACTGGTATTTACTTACTACGGTAAACTTAACTACCCTGCGTTTATTCGAAAACGAAGCAGAGACATTTTGGTACCTTATTTCCTTTGGTCAGTAATTTATTATGTGTACATGTTTCCGGGGGAGAGTATTCAATACCAGTGGTTTAAAGAAGTTGGGTTGCAGATTCTCAGCCCGACTATAGGCTATCATTTTTGGTTTATTCTGATGATCTTTCAGTTTTACCTTTTGTTTCCGCTGTTTCTTAAAGGGTTAACATGGGCGAAAGAACGTAGAGATCCGTTTAAACCACGAATGTTGGATACCCTCTTGGCCTTGACTGCTCTGGCGTATATGCTTTTAATGTGGATATCTTACAAGTACTTACCGTATCACGCTTCCAGCTATCCTGCTTTCCTTCAATACCTCATCACCAATAGAAATACGAATTTTCTCTTTTACTCTTTTTACTTTATCTTCGGAGCAGTTATCGCGCTCGATCTTCAACGATGGCGGAAGCTTATTACTGGCTCCTTACGTTGGAACATTATCTTGTTTTGCGTTGCCTATGGCTGGGCAGGGTATGAACTTTTTATAGGGACTGGTTATAGTTTGCCAATAAATTTAAATTGGTCTACAACTCTCAAACCATCTATGTTTATTTTGGTATTTTCTGAACTTATCGCTTTCTATAGGATCGCTTTGAAAATCACGCAAACGAATAATCTTCTCAATAGATTGACCGCCTGGATAGGGAAGTACTCCTATGGGGCTTACCTCGTTCATGCCCTTCTGTTAGGTAAGGTAATTAAATTAATTGAGGCATTACAAATACATTACCCGAACCTTAATCAGCACTATGTCTTGGTAACTTTGGTAGTCTTCTTGATAGTTTCTGTAGTATCCACCTTAACGTGTTTTATATTCAGTAAGGTCCCGCTCGGGAGATATTTAGTTGGCCCGACGGGCTCGACGAAAAGTTGAAGGAAGATTAAAATTGAATAAAGAAGTTACCGAATCAACATAATAAAAAAAGTGGCTAAAAGTAGTGGGAGGAATCATAAATGGAGATTTTCGATATTACGGTTAACGGGTCAGGTTTTGATCCAGAATATAACTTTAATAATTATGCATTAACTTTAGTCTTCAAAGACGAAGAAACAGAAAAAACAGTTAGGGCAAATTTACGTTACTATCCTACAGAAAACGAATGGGATCTGAATCCAATTTTCTACGAATACACAAAGGATGAAAAACAAATGATGATTAATCAAATAATAAAGAATGACAATTTTAGATCAGCGTTTGAGACCATAGAGAACCATTTGGAAGGGTAACTCTCCGGCTGGAACTAATCAGACCTACGTGTACTGAACCTCCTACAAAACTGTAGGGGGTTTTTCTTTATTCCAGATAGTATTACTATATACTCATGAAATTTTAGTAAAAGGAAAAACAGGTGTATTTGTCGAACATAATTATAGAGTTAACAAAAAATTAATGTAGAATTAATATTGAGTTTACCTTGCAAAGGAATGGTGTTGCTTTGTCTCGAATAAATGATGATTTAGCTTACGACAACTCAAAGCTGAATTCTGCTCAAACCAGCGGGCAGCAAAAGGAAGGTTTGCGAAGCATTTGCCTAGCAGGACGACTTTGGATTGAAGGAAACGCCTTGATGTTTTTCTTTACAACTATGTCCCTGCTGATTAAGTCCATACTTGTACTAGGACTTATAAATAATGATAACGCCACCAGCTTTAATATTTATAAAGCTCTTTGGAGTTTTTCATCTCCGCCGCCGCTGGTCGTTTATGTTTCCTTGATTGTTATCCTGCTAAGTTTTGCTTTTTTATTTCATGGTCGAACTCGTTTTTGGTTTCTCGTTATTTGTAACTCATTGTTATCCGTACTATTCGTTGCAGACTTGATGTATTATCGTGGTTTCAGCAGTTTTCTTTCCCCCTATTTACTGAGTCAAACAACGAACCTTGATAATCTTTCCAGTAGTATCGTGTCGATGCTACGGCCTATCGATCTCCTTTTCTGTTTGGATTTGTTAGTTTTAGTGGGCATCGGCCTAAAGTTTGAGAATTTCCATGTTAAGGCTAAAAGGAACGTTTATACCTCATTAATTCTTTTGGTGCTTTCCATTTCATATGTTTACTATCAACACGTTCAATTGGATCTTAAAGGGAAAGGCCAAGATATGCTATTTAGAGTCTCTTGGTCACCAAATCAGACGATGTCAGACCTCTCACCGTTGGGATACCACGCCTTCGACCTTTATAACTATCACGAAAATAATCAAATCGAAAAACCGACATTGGAAGAAAATCAAACAATTAAAAATTGGTTTGCACAAAAGCTGGAAAATCTGCCAACGAATCAATATAGTGGTCTTTTTAAGGGACAAAATCTGATTATCATCCAAGTGGAGTCACTAGAGAATTTCGTTATTAACCAGAAGGTCAACGGTCAGGAAATTACCCCTAACCTCAATAAACTGCTGGACAACAGCCTTTACTTTTCGAATTTTTATGAACAAGTTTATAACGGCACTAGTGTGGATGCTGACTTGATGACCAATACTTCGGTCTATCCGATCCGAACAGGTGCTACCTTTTTCCGTTTCCCTAATAATACCTATAATTCACTCCCTAAACTTCTGCAGGGAGTGGGGTATAGCACCTTAGCCATTCATCCGGATAAAGGTTCTTATTGGAATTGGGTGCCGGCGTTGACTTCCATAGGCTTTGAAAAGACGATGGACGAGACTCATTTCAACACGGAAGAAAAAATTGGCTTGGGGATCAGCGATGCCAGTTATTTTAAGCAAGTAGCGCCCATCTTGGCGAGTGAAAAGCAGCCCTTCTATAATTTTATAGTCACCTTAACAAGCCACAGCCCCTTTGACCTACCCGATCAATACCGGAAGTTAGCTCTGAGCGAAGATTTAAATAAGACGAAATTGGGGGGGTATTTTCAAAGTGTTAATTATACGGATGAACAAATCGGTAACTTTATTGGTACCCTTGACAAGAGCGGGGTTTTGAATAATTCGGTGGTTGTTATCTACGGGGATCATACCGGAGTGCATAAGTATTATAATGATGAAGTAAAAGAAGTACAGCCTCAGGAAAACTGGTGGCTGGATGACAGTAAACGTATACCCCTTATTATCTATCACAAAGGTATGAAGGCCCGAGAGATTGAGATAACGGGCGGACAAATTGATACAATGCCCACAGTGGCCTACCTGATGGGTATTAATGAGGAAAGTTATAAAAATACTGTGTTCGGTCGAAACTTGTTAAATACCAACCAAGATTTTGTGGTTTTGGCCAACAAGCAATACATCGGGAAAGCAGCAAATAATGAAGAACTACAGGAGAAGCTTCAGGGAATTGATCTGGCTGATCTCATTATTCGGAAAAACTACTTTAAAGAACAAGGGTATAAGTGAACGATAATAATATCGTATATCGCGAAACAAAGCAGGAATTCGATAATTTTCGACGAATTACTTTAATGATTGCCATCGAGTGTGAACTAGATGGCATAAAAATGGCGGCGGTTTACAATGGTTAAAAACGGACATACTAATGGGGACGGCGTTCCCTTATGAGCAAAGGAGAACAGTAGAAATGAAAAAAATTGAGACGTTAGAAGATGCCCAATACTTTATTGATCACTTCAGGGAAATAGGGGTGGAATCGACGACCTTGTACCAAGTTCAGAGCTGGATGTATGAATGTCATCTGCCTGGTGAAGATGGTTCTTTGGTGGTTGACAATATGCCCGTAACTATTACGATAGATAAGCAGGATAAACTTACAAAATATTGTTATACGGAAGATGTTGGTAGGGAGGTTAAAGCACTAGTGCCTTTGACTGTTCAAGATATATTTGAGCATAGGAAATATATCAACTATGCCTTAAGTGTTCAGGGGAAATGAAAGTGAAATAGCGAAGTGGAAAATCACTAGAAAAAATTATTATGGCATCATCAAAAAAGAAGGATATTAACATTCTTGAGTGGAATAGATATTAATATTGATTATGAGGAGGGGTTTTATGTTAAAAAAAATATTGGTGGCAACTGATGCTTCAGAGTATTCACGACGAGCATTGAAAACTGCATTGGAGATTGCTCGTAAATTTAACTCGGAAGTTGAGCTTCTGTTCGCTATGCAGATACCACTGGCCTATGATTCTAGTGTTTATAGTTATGTGATTTCTCCAGAACAAATTCAATACGAAGGGGATATTGCCCTAAAACACACGCTTGATGGAGTCGATATAAGTGATGTCACTTTGATTCGGAAAAAAATCCAGGGAAAACCAGCGACCGTTATCTTAAAAGAAATTGAAGATGAGAAGATCGACTTGGTTGTCATGGGGAGTCATGGATACGGGGCGGTGGCTGGTTCCTTGTTAGGCAGTGTCAGTCAGCACGTCCTCCACAAAGCTAAATGTTCTGTACTTGTCGTAAAATAAAATATAAATCCCATTATATATTGGAGCTGTTGTTCCTACAATATCATCAATTTTCAGATGTTGAAGAGGTTAAGCCCTCCAGCTTGATCCGAAACCTTGGCATTTTATTTAATATTAAGGGGATCATTAAAGTTCCCCAAACAATTTTCCGCATGATAACACTTTATTTTGGGTTGAGTTGGATCAGCATCTAATCAAACCAAAATAAAGTGTTCATGCGGATTTTTAATAGAACAAAGAACAAAGAACAATTATTTGCAACAACTTACTATTCAAATTACAAAGGTTTCAAAGATTAAAATATTTTGATTGACGGTGTTATCAGTAATTAGTATAATAATAATTATCATCTAACACATATTTTAGACATTCTAATATTAATATAAAAAGTGGAGGTGGAACAACTAGAAGGGATACACCCGATACGTATACTTTTGACGGTACTATAATATGGGAGGTGGAACGATGACTGAACTTATCTTAGCCAGATTACAATTCGCTGTGATCACTTCATATCATTTCTTGTTCGTACCCTTAACACTGGGGCTATCAGTCTTAGTTGCGATGATGGAGACTTGGTATGTGCGGACTGGAAATGAAACGTACAAAAAAATGACTAAGTTTTGGGGGAAATTATTTTTAATTAACTTTGCCATGGGTGTCGTGACCGGATTAGTTCAAGAATTTTCATTCGGAATGAACTGGTCCGAGTATTCAAGATTTGTCGGGGATATTTTTGGGGCACCTTTGGCTATTGAGGCCTTAGTAGCCTTCTTTTTGGAATCGACATTCATAGGCGTCTGGGTTTTTGGATGGGATAAATTGCCCAAAAAGGTACATGCTCTGAGTATTTGGCTGGTGGCGATTGCCACTAATGTGTCCGCACTTTGGATTTTGATTGCCAACTCCTTTATGCAAGAACCGGTCGGGTATGTTTTACGAAACGGTCGGGCGGAAATGACCGATTTTATTGCCTTAATTACTAATCCTCATGTTTTCTATCAGTTTCCGCATACCGTTCTCAGTGGCTTCGTTACCGCGGCATTCTTCGTCATGGGTATTAGCGCGTACCATATCCTGAAGAAGAACCATCTGGATATTTTTCACCGTTCGTTCCAAATTGCAGTTATTTTCGGCTTAATCAGTGCTGTTGCAGTCGCCGGAGTTGGGCATGCCCAAGCAATTCATCTTGTCGAAGTACAACCCATGAAAATGGCTGCCGCTGAGGCTCTTTGGAATACGGAAAATCCGGCCGGGTTATTGTTATATGCTTCCATCGATGAAAAGGGACAAAAGAACACCTCTGAACTTAAAATCCCGGGCATGTTAAGCTTTCTGTCCCACAATAGTTTTACGGGGGAAGTTAAAGGAATTCATGAACTTCAAGCTGAGGCGGTTCAGAAATATGGACCGGGCAACTATATTCCCCAGGTAACTTCGTTGTTCTGGAGTTTTCGGATTATGCTGGTGGCTGGATTGTGGTTAATCTTGATCCCGCTCCTCGGACTTTATTATTATAAGTCGAAGCGCTTGGACCAAAAGACCTGGTTCTTAAAAGTTCTACTCTGGACGATTCCCATTCCCTATATTGCCAATTCCGCGGGTTGGTATATGGCTGAAGTTGGACGAATGCCTTGGATTGTTTATGGCTTACAAAAAGTGGAATCAGGTCTCTCTACCTCAGTTTCGGCATTATCAATACTGATCACCTTTATTGGCTTCACTCTGATTTATACTGCTTTGGCGGTAGCGGACGTTTACCTCCTGCTCAAGTATATTAAGAAGGGTCCGGAAGACGTCAGCATAGATAAAACGCCGAAAAGCGGAAGAAAGGGGGCGTCGTTGTGGACTTAAACATCCTTTGGTTCATACTCATCACGGTTTTGTTTGTCGGGTTCTTTTTTCTAGAAGGATTTGATTTCGGAGTAGGGATTCTACTACCTTTCCTTGGAAAAAACGATTTAGAACGTCGAGTAATCATCAATACCATTGGACCGGTCTGGGATGGGAATGAGGTCTGGTTAATTACGGCTGGTGGAGCGATGTTTGCCGCTTTTCCAAATTGGTACGCAACCTTGTTTAGTGGTTTCTATCTTGCGTTATTTCTGGTCTTGTCTGCAATTATTATCCGGGGCGTTGCTTTTGAATTTCGCAGCAGCGACAGTGCTCCCCGCTGGCGAACTACATGGGATTGGATGATCTTCACAGGTAGTTTCCTGTCAGCTCTTCTTTGGGGCGTCGCAATGACGAATATAGTTAAGGGAGTACCGATTGATGCCAAAATGCAATACGTTGGGACCTTCTTTACCCTACTCAATCCCTACGCCATCGTTGGAGGTCTCACCACGCTGCTGGTTTTCATGCTGCACGGAGCCTTATATCTTAACTTAAAGACTACTGGGGTGATCGCTGAGCGGGCGTCGAAGACTGCCAAGAAGATTGGCTTGGTGGCCATCGTAGTAGTTCTCTTGTTTGCGGGATTAACCTATTTCCAAACCGATTTGTTTGCTAATCTGGGGGCTGGCATTACTTTGCTGGCAGCCGGAGTAGCCCTAGTCGTTGCCTATGTCTTAATATGTTCCCGCAAGGGGGGCTGGGCTTTTATTGCCAATGGTGTAACCATTCTCTTGTTCACAGTCGCTTTATTTTGGGGACTTTTCCCACGTGTCATGGTTTCCAGTCTGAATCCAGAGTGGAGTCTAACCATCTGGAACGCCTCTTCCAGCCCGTACACGCTGAAGATTATGACGATTATTGCCCTGACTATGGTCCCAATAGTGCTTTTGTATCAGGGCTGGACCTATTGGGTCTTCCGCAAGCGCGTTACAGAAAAAGACCTTCACTATTAGGGAGTCAGTGTCTTAGCCCGTTCGCACACGCTGCATTGCTATTCGCTTGACGCTAAGGCTAAAAAGCAAAACCTCTGGGCTTTCTGCATGTGAACCGTTGCTTTTCTTAACGCCTTATCGTCTGCGCTCATTGACGCAATTCCGCTAAAGTGCTTCTCTCAGCTAAGAAACTTCCTCTGGCTTGGGTCGACGGAGGATTTAGTACGACCTCTATGGAAAGAAATGAAGGAGCAAGAAAAATCTTGCCCCTTCATTTTTGCATCTTAAATGCTTTTAAGATACTCTGAAGCAAAGGCAATTGACGAACGGGAGATGACAATAAATGTTTGATAAGGGGTTAGTTCAAGAGGGGAGGCCTGTCTGGGGGTTTCTGTTGCTCACGGTTGGGATGGGCATGGGGATCGCTTTACTTGCTGTGGCCCAAGCTTGGTTTTTCTCCCGTGTCGTTGCTGGGGTCTTCCTAGAAGGGGCTACGCTGAATACAGTATGGAATTCCTTGGTCCTAATACTCGGGATTATTGTGCTGCGGGCAGGGTTGCAATGGGTCAGTGAACTGAGCGCTCATGCAGCGGCTTCCCGCATAAAGTCAAGCCTGCGTCAACGTTTAATGAGCCATATTGTCTGTTTAGGGCCGGTGTATGCTCGGGGAGAGCGGACCGGAGAGTTAATCACAACGGTAGTGGATGGGATTGAAGCTCTAGAGGAATACTTTTCTAAGTACCTGCCCCAATTGGTGCTCGCTGTAGGAATTCCCCTCCTTATTTTGGGATTTGTTTTTCCCTTAGATTGGAAATCCGGCCTCATTCTACTCCTGACGGGGCCGCTTATACCGTTTTTTATGATTTTAATTGGAAAGTTAGCGGAGAAGAAATCCCTGCACCTGTTCCAAAGTCTGAGTTGGATGAGCGCCCATTTTCTCGATGTTTTGCAAGGGATGACAACGCTTAAAGTGTTTGGTCGAGCCAAAGATCAAACCCGGGTGATTGAGAGAATTAGCGATTCTTTTCGTAAAGCTACGCTAAGTGTGTTGAGGATCGCTTTTTTATCCGCACTCGTTCTAGAGTTTTTAGCCACGATGAGTACAGCTTTAGTCGCAGTAACCATCGGCTTAAGGCTAGTCTATGGTACCCTCACGTTCTCTGTCGGGTTGTTTCTTTTGTTGCTTGCTCCCGAATTTTATACTCCTCTGAGAACGCTAGGCTTAAATTTTCACGCTGGTTTGTCCGGGGTAAATGCGGCGGGGCGAATCTTTGAGATCCTGGATCTTCCCTTGACGAGTGATCTGGACGTCGGGGAAGCTGTGGAAGACGATCAAGTGTTAGCCTCTGACTTTAATATATCCTTTCAACACGTCTGTTTAAGTTATCAACTAGGGGAAAACCTGGCTTTAAACGGAGTCAACTTGTCCCTGAAATCTGGAGAGAAGGTTGCTCTCGTCGGCCCGAGTGGAGCAGGTAAAACTTCGATTGCTCAGCTACTGCTTCGCTTTATAGAGCCTACTGCGGGGGAGATATTCGTCAATGATGGTTTGCTTAAGACAATTTCACCAAAAAATTGGCGGCAACAGATTGCTTACGTTTCTCAGACTCCGCATCTTTTTGCAGGGAGTATAGAGGAAAATATTCACTTCGGTCGGCCCTCCGCAACCAGTGCAGAGGTCAAACGCGCTGCCCAAGAGGCCTCAGCCCATGAATTTATTTTAAAACTCTCAGACGGTTACCAAACGCTTCTTGGCGAAGACGGTACTCGTTTAAGTGGCGGACAGGCCCAAAGAATTGCTATTGCCAGGGCAATCTTGAAAGATGCCCCAGTGCTCATCTTGGATGAGGCCACTTCCAATTTGGATACTGAGAGTGAGCGCGTTGTACAGTTGGCCCTGCAACGACTAATTCAGGGTAAGACTGCCCTGATCATTGCCCATCGCCTGAGTACGGTTCGGCAAGCGGATCGCATCCTGGTGATGGAGCAAGGGCAGATCGTCGAACAGGGTAAGCACGAGGAATTAATGAAAGAGCAGGGGCTCTATTACCGAATGGTGACAGAATATCGAGGTGACTCTCTATGAAGAGCATGACCTGGTTAACCCGCCTGATGTTACCCTATGGGCGGCAAATCGTGCTGGCCTTGATTTTAAGTACTCTTACGGTCACCAGTCACATCGGCTTAATGGCGACGTCTGCCTATCTATTGGCGCGCGCTGCCCTTCAACCCCCGGTACTCGATTTAATGCAAATTATTGTCGGAGTTCGTTTTTTTGGACTCGCTCGCGCAGTCTCGCGGTATTTAGAACGCTATGTGTCGCATGACGTGACATTTCGAGTTTTAAGCCAAATCCGAGTCAAGTTTTACCAAGGCTTAGAACCTTTGGCCCCGGCTCGACTGCAAAACTTCCGTAGTGGGGATATGTTGAGCCGTATCGTGGCGGATGTTGAAATTCAACAGAACTTATTTTTGCGAGTCTTTGCGCCACCGTTGGTCGCGTTACTGGTTCTGTTTGGCTATGGATTGTTCTTGGCTCGTTTTGATGTGCGATTTTCCTTTATTCTGGCTGCCTGTTTTCTAGTAGCAGGGCTTGGGATTCCGTGGGGAATAAAAGGTTTGAGTCAAGGGGTGGGGCGTCAGATGGTCGCCTTAAAAGCAGAGTTGAATACTCAGGTTGCAGATAGCCTTTTAGGTATCACGGAATTGCTGGTCTATGGCCAAGCTCGAGCGCACTTGGCTAAAATTCGGCACACGGACAAAACCTTGAGGGATCAGCAGCGCCGAATCGCTCGGCTTTCCGCGCTTTCCTCTGCCCTAACGGGGATGATTGCCAACCTGGGAATGTGGCTCGTCCTCGTGCTGGGGATCTTACTTGTGGAACAAGGGAAATTGAGCGGAGTAAACTTAGGGATGTTGGCGTTGGGGACTTTCAGCAGTTTTGAAGCGTTGTTTCCTTTAGCCCTTGTACCTCATCATCTGGAACAAAACCAAGCGGCTGCGGATCGCTTGCTGGAGTTGATAGAGGCTGAACCCGTCGTAAAAGACACAGATACCTTGTCTTTCAAACCGGAGGGGCTGGATCTTGCCTTCCAAGCAGTGTGCTTTAGGTATGATCAAAGCGAACCTTGGGCTCTTAAGCAGCTGTCGTTTCGGATTCCTCAACAAGGCAAGGTGGCAATTGTCGGTCCGAGTGGCGCGGGTAAAACTAGTGTGGTGAACCTTCTGTTGCGCTTTTGGGAATATGATGAAGGACGGATTGAGCTAGGTGGGCATTCGTTACGAGACTATACCCAGGAAGATGCTCGGAGCTATATTGGAGTGGTGACTCAGCGTACGCATCTTTTTAACGCGACGATCCGGGAAAACCTCCTCTTGGCAAAACCTCTTGCAACGGACGAAGAACTAATTCAGGTCTCCCAGCAGGCTAAGCTCCATGATTTTATCCTGTCTTTGCCCCAAGGGTATGACAGCTACGTTGGAGAGGGGGGATTCAAGCTTTCGGGGGGACAGAGACAGCGTTTGGCCCTTGCCCGAGTCTTTTTAAAAAACGCCCCGATCTTAATCCTTGATGAAGCCATGGCAGGGCTTGATCCTTTAACGGAGCGAGAGGTTATGGATGAAGTTTATCTACTGATGGAAGGTCGTACTACCTTAGTGATAACTCATCGCCTTACAGGACTAGAGAGGATGGATGAGATTCTAGTTCTGGACCGAGGTCAGATCGTGGAACGGGGTAAGCATACAGAGCTCCTCCAACAAAAAGGGCTTTATCATCAAATGTGGGAGACAGCGACCGTATTTGACTAGCTTAAATCTACTTAGTTATTCCATGATATCCTTGCTTTAAGATATAAATAGTATGTTACCTGAATCGAACAATAGTTGCTTAGGAGTCGTCGCTTTCCGTTCCTTGTCCCAAGAGTGATTCTGCTTCGTGGGCTGGGAGAGTCTGGACATCTTTAAGTTTTCGGGCAATGGTGCGGGATTTTCGGGTCGCAGTTTCGATCGTGTTGCTCGCTTCTTGAAGTTTCTTCTGAGTTTTTTCGAGGATCTCCACAAATTTACCGAATTCAGTTTTCACCGCGCTAAGTAAGTGCCATACTTCACTAGAGCGCTTTTCAATGGCCAGGGTTCTAAAACCCATTTGTAAGCTATTGAGGAGGGCGGCAAGTGTAGTGGGTCCTGAAATAATGACTTTGTATTCTCGTTGGAGGAGTTCACACAGGCCGGGACGGCGTAACACCTCGGCATATAAGCCTTCAACCGGTAAGAAAAGAATACCAAAATCTGTGGTGTTGGGAGCATCAAGGTATTTATCGCGAATGGTTTTCCCCTCTAGTTTGATGCGATTTTCCAAGGATTTACCAAGTTCTTCAATGCGGGGGAGGTTGGCTTGCTCTTGGGCTTCGATTAAACGTTCATAATCTTCGATTGGGAATTTGGCATCGATTGGGAGCCAAATAATACTGTCCTGACCATCCCGAGCGGGAAGTTTGATCGCAAATTCGACCCTGTCGTTGCTTCCGACTTTAGTTACAACATTTGTAGCATATTGTTCGATAGTTAAGATTTGCTCCAATAAATTCCCCAGTTGAATTTCTCCCCAAATTCCTCGAGTTTTTACATTGGTGAGGACTTTTTTTAAGTCGCCGACGCCGGAAGCCAAGGTTTGCATTTCTCCAAGCCCTTTGTGCACAGCTTCCAAACGCTCACTGACTAATTTAAAGGACTCTCCTAAGCGATGTTCAAGGGTTGCCTTAAGTTTTTCGTCCACGGTCGCCCGCATCTGCTCTAATTTCTGGCTATTATCTTGCTGGAGAAGGAGAAGTCGTTCTTCCACCGTTTTGCGTAGTTGTTCTAATTTCTGATCGTTTGTTTTGGTTAAAGAGCCTAACTGGGTGGCGAAAATATCCAACTGGTTGCGTTGGAGGCTGGCGATTTCTGCCATACGCATTAGGACTGATTCGTTGAAGGAATGGACGGACTGGTTAAGCTCTTCTCGGGCTTGCCTGGAGTTCGTAGAGGTTTCTTCGCGGTTCTTGGCAATTTCTCCATTGACAAGTCGTTCGTTGCGTTCAAGCGTTTTCTCTAAAGAAGCAAATTTGCTCTCGAACTGGACGAAGGGTGTGCGTGACGAGCGTGTTAATAAGGTAATGAGTAAAATGATGGCGATAACGACTAGGATAATTAATCCGATCAGTAACGGTTCTGTCATACTAAATGCCCTCCTAAATATCCAATATACTTCTATATTAACACTTTATCATACTGGGGAGACATTTTCGTCCTTGCATTGACTTATACAATTATCCATGTTAGATTTAACAAAATACATAGCGTAATGGGCGGGGGAGCTAGAAAGGCTGGCTGAGATTTAGACCCTATAAGGTCTAAGACCCTTTTAGGCATATTTTGAATGTGCCTTAACCTGATCTGGATAATGCCAGCGTAGGTAAGCAGTTTACTCTTTTTCAGAAAATGAAAGAGCACAAACCCTATTCTGGGCTTTGTGCTCTTTCATTTTCTGAAAAGTTATAAGAGATTGAGGGGGACGTCATGAAAAAGGTACTTACCATAGCTGGTTCAGATTGTAGCGGGGGAGCTGGAATCCAAGCCGATCTAAAAACGTTTTCTGCGCATGGGGTCTATGGAATGAGCGTAATCACCGCAGTCACCGCTCAAAATACCCAAGGAGTTTTTGCTGTTCAGGATATTTCTAGAGACGTCATTGCCCAACAAATTGAGGCGATCTTTGACGACATCGAGGTTGACGGAGTGAAAGTAGGTATGGTTTCCCAAATCCAAACTATCGAAGTGATTGCGGAGCAGTTGAGACGTTTTTGCCCCCCAACGATCGTTGTGGACCCAGTCATGGTATCCAAAAGCGGCTACCACTTATTAAATCCGGAGGCGGAAGTAACCCTGATTAAGGAATTGTTGCCCTTGGCTATGCTCGTTACCCCCAATATACCGGAGGCTGAGGTTATGACCAAAACATCCATTCGCACGCTGGAACAAATGGAAGAAGCCTCCAAAGCAATTTACCAAATGGGGGCCAAAAACGTACTGCTAAAGGGGGGACACCTGGAGGGTGATGCTATCGACCTTCTCTATGATGGACGGGAATTCAGTCGTTTTTTTTCAACTCGGATTGCTACTAAAAACACCCATGGAACGGGCTGTACACTTTCATCCGCTATCACCGCAAATCTAGCCTCGGGAAATCGTTTAAACGAGGCCGTCTCGATGGCCAAAGAGTACATTACGATTGCCATTCAGCATTCTTTATCAATCGGCAAAGGCGTAGGACCAACCCATCACTTTTATTCTCTATACAAAAAGGCGGGATTAATCGAGTGAGCATATCTGCAAAGAATAACTTGAGCATGTTTAACTTTACAACCCTTTGGTTTGGCGCAGCAATTTCGGTGGCAGAAATTTTAACGGGTGGACTGCTGGCCCCTCTGGGCTTTAAGATGGGGCTTGTGGCGATCCTGCTGGGACACTTAGTGGGAACAACCATTTTGGTTTTGGGTGGAATCATCGGTACATCAGAGAGAATCCCAGCCCTGGTGTCCACTAGAATTTCCTTTGGTCAGTACGGTTCTTACGTATTTTCTGTTCTAAATGTTTTACAATTGTTAGGTTGGACCGCCGTGATGATTATTGTTGGGGCCCGTTCGGTTAACCAGATTACTAAAATTTTATGGTCGTTCGATCATCTGACCGTCTGGAGCCTGATCATTGGAGGCTTTATTCTGGTTTGGATTTGGTTAGGAAAAGATAGCGGTTGGAAAAAGGTCAATCACATTGCCGTTATTTTATTGTTTCTGTTGACAATTGTCTTAAGCGTGATCATTTTCCGCAACCCTGAGTTGTTCACTAAACCAGTCGTCGGTGAGATGGCGTTTGGCTCAGCCTTAGAATTTGCCGTGGTCATGCCTTTATCCTGGTTACCCTTGATCTCCGACTATACACGCTTTGCCAAGACAAAGCGGGGCGGTGCAGGCGGGAGTTGGCTGGGTTATTTTTTCGGCAGCAGCTGGATGTATATTATCGGTTTGGGCGCAGCCATCATTTCCGCTGATCCTGACCCAGGGGCTATGTTACTGGCGGCAAATCTTGGTATAGTAGCTTTAGGAATAATTGTCTTGGCGACGGTAACCACCACCTTTTTGGACGCCTATTCAGCTGGGGTCACTTTTTTGAATATCTTTCCTAAATTGAATGAGAAAACGGTTGCCTTAGCGATGACCGCGATCGGAACTGGGCTGGCAATCATCGTGAATATTGAACAATATCAAGACTTTCTATATGCGATTGGCTCTGTTTTTGCGCCTTTGTTTGCCATCCTGTTGACGGATTATTTCATATTGAAAAATAAAAAGATCCAGTCAGAGCTCCTGGTAAACTGGGGAACGCTTGCCCTATGTGCGATAGGTACGATATTATATTATCAGTTTATTAAGTTAAATTTAGTTATCGGCTATACTATTCCGGTTATGCTGCTGATCAGCATAATACATTTAATAACTTGGAAGGTGACTGTTAAATGGAAATACGTAAGAAAATTTTTGCAAACTTAAGCGAGGTCAAAGAAAAAAGCCCATTAATTCACCATATTACTAACTATGTTACCGTCAATGATTGCGCTAATATCGTCCTGGCCCTCGGAGGTTCACCCGTCATGGCGGACGATTTGGACGAAGTTGCCGAAATGGTTGGGTATGCCTCTGCCTTAGTCCTTAATATTGGCACTCTTAATTCCAGAACGATTGCAAGTATGTTGGTTGCCGGACGACGGGCGAAGGAATTGGGCGTTCCAGTGATCTTAGATCCGGTAGGGGTCGGAGCAACAAAGCTGCGAACCAATACCGCAGAAAAACTGATCAGAGAACTAAAACCCGAGGTAATCCGGGGGAATATGTCTGAAATCAAAGTGTTAGCTGGTCTAGACGTAGCAATTAAAGGTGTCGATTCACTTGCCGATGAACAAGGTAGTTCGCTGATCGCCAAAAAACTGGCCACCGAATTAAATTGTGTGATTGCCATTACAGGAAAAACGGATGTTGTTTCTGATGGTCTTCAAGTTTGTTTGCTGGATAATGGACATCGAATTTTGGCAGATGTTACGGGTACAGGGTGTATGACGACCTCCCTTGTGGGTACTTATTGCGGCGTTACGAACGACTACTTTACGGCAGCCGTGGCTGGAATTATCAGTATGGGCCTAGCGGGAGAGATCGCTCAGGCTTCTCTGCGCCATGGTGAAGGGATAGGTACGTTTAGAGTGCGGTTGTTGGATAGTATCTACAATCTGACCCCCGAGATTTTGGCAAAAGAAGGCCAAATCAGCTATGAGTGAAGTCGAGGTGGACTATAGTCTGTATCTCGTCACAGATCGTAAAATGCTCGGAGTAAGAGACTTGGGTCAAAGTATTGAGCTCGCCATTCAAGGCGGAGTTACCTTAGTGCAACTTCGAGAAAAATCGGTTTCTACCCGAGAATTTTTAGAGTTGGCTCAAAGGGTAAAAGAGATAACAGCTCATTACCAAATTCCTCTGATTATTAATGACCGTCTAGATATTGCTCTAGCTATCGATGCCGACGGCTTACATATCGGACAAGATGATCTTCCTATGCTCAAAGCGAGAGAGCTTTTAGGAAAGCGTAAAATTATTGGGGTCTCTGCCAGTACCTTAGCAGAAGCCCTGCTTGCTCAGCAACAAGGCGCTGATTATTTGGGAGTTGGAGCTGTTTTTAGCACCACGACCAAGGCAGATGCCTCAGAGGTTAGTCTCCAACAATTAGAAATCATTAAGAAATCGGTCACGATACCCGTGGTTGCGATCGGTGGGATCAATGATATGAACTTAAAACAGGTTCTGGCTACAGGTATTGACGGGGTTTCAGTCGTCTCCGCCATTTTAGCAAAAGAGGACATTCTAGAGGCCGCCAAGCAGTTGCGAGAAATTATGAGGTATTGGACTCGCTTATGCTAAAGCAGAACATGGAACACCCACGAATAGAAGTTGGTGCTTTGAAAGTAGTAAAAATTAAATGCGCTCGTCGATTCGACGAGCGCATTGCCATTGTTGCTAAGAACTTCACGAGCTTAGTTACAGATATTTATTTGCTAGTAGGTAAACTCATTAGATCCGTGGTATTAAATGAGTTATCACTATTTACAGTAGGAAGCTGGATCGAAAGAGGGATGTTGACACTGGAAATATCTGTTGTAAACTTAACCGTCAGATTAATATTTCCTTTAGCCTCAACGGGTGCACTGGATTGGCCATTAAGGTTATTCACAAAAGCATTAATTTGAGCCAGGTTCACTTTAAGATCGATAGATCCACTTTTTTGAGCCACATAGCCGCCCGAAATAGCATATTGTAAATCGAGACCTTTATCCCCTAGAATTGTTACATCGTTTAATTGATCCATTGCGGTATTAAAATTAGCTAAAAATTGGGGCCGATTAGTATTAAATTCGCTAAAGGCTTGATCGAAATCACTTAAGGTTTTGGCTTTATCCGGAACTTGACTAAATCCAAGCACTGAATCCATAAACGTCTTGACAAAATTCATGGCTTCTTGGTCCTGCACAAAATTGTTAACAGTGTAACGAATAAAATCCTTGAATTGGGCATCATTAAGGGTGATTTCGTACATTCGCGCCGATTTTACACCATCATCCGTCTGCAGGTTTTGAATTCCATTATCGATGACATTTACCTTAGGATTAAAGCGTTGGGAATAACTTGTTAGAAAATTAGTTTCGGTTTCTTGAAAAGTTTTACTGAAGTTCATAAGTTGGTTCATGTCGATACTATTAAGAGGTGAAGTACTTGTAGTAGTGGGGCTGATAACCATATAATCCTTACTCGCAAACTGCGGGGGAAGAGTGGTTTTGGCCAGTTGAGGAACTTTAATAATCTCTGTTATTTTTGGCGTATTTCCGGTGAGATCCGCATCTGCCCAAACGGGCACGGAAATGTTCATTCCCTGGAGGGCCAAGTTCATGTCGATTTGGGATTGAACAGCAGTTTTTTGTTCGTTGGCATTTGTTTTGACATTGAGATCTACTTTAGCATTGTTTACAAACAAGGTAGCCTGATCGATTTGTGCTTGGACAGCAGGATCAAAATCCGAGCAACTCAATTGGAAGGTCATTGTTGTATGTGCCTGCATAGACTTTGCGGCTTGCATTTTCATAGAAGCTGTAAAGATTTCCTGCTGATTAGGACTACACCCTGTTACAACAAGAAGTAATGTGACTACCGACGCCACCCAGATCGATTTCTTATGTGCTTTCATCTCTTTGCCTCCTCTTCCATTATTATGAATTCATATCATACATGTGTAAATACTGCAACCACAGCTGCGTTCTATATAATTAGAATAGCCCTGATTTGCGTAGGATAGCTTAAGTTTACGGTAGTTCCAATAAGTATCTAAATGCGTCGTTGTCCAGGGACAAACGTAGAAAAAAACTTCAAGGGGAGTTGTCTATAACCCTTGACAAAACTATAAAATCAGCTATAATAAAGACATAAACAATTAACAAAAAGTTAACAAAAAAGATTCAAGATTCAGTTGATCAAACATCTTGTGGTCGCGTGCTAGGTAAAGTTTCGATTCATCGAAGGTTTAGCATTGCAATCAGTCGAGCAAATGCTGAATTCCGAGGAATTGGAGCCACCTAGAGGGTGGTTTTTGTAGTTAAAAAGAAAGATTTCCCGCAAAGTTCCTCAGCCCAAATAGTTTGTTAGTCAGTTTGTCTGAGTTAAGTTTTCCTTTTCGACACATCGTAATCAAGGAAATTAAGTTCAGAATTCAGGTGATTTGCAACCTTAATGTTCCCAACGTTGATGGATCAGTTGTGTCAACTTGACCCCACTTAGAGTTAACAGAGTAGTGGAAGATTTGTCCAGATTAGTGTTTCCTTAGCTTAAGCTTAGTTTTTGACTGGTTCACGTTTAGTTTAGGTCAAAGTATTTACTTCCTTACGGGTTAGTTTTCTGGGATGACTCTATCTAGTAATGTTTGCTTAGTTGTAAGGTGTATTCGCTACAAACCTATTTACTCCGGTTAATAACAGTTCAGTAAAGTTTGGTTGAAGATTAATCTCGAGCCGTGTATCCATTAATTCTGGAGGAACTTTGCGGGATTCAATTTAGATTTCAAAGGGCCACTCAATGAGTGGTCTTTTCTTTTTCGACTCTTTTTGAACTTTTGGAAGACTATGAGCGAATATCGAACAAGGAATGAGTTAAAGGATATTCTGAATTAAAAAGAGAAGTAATATATACATTATCAATTATTCGGAGAGAAGGTGAATTGTTTGATCAACGTGCAAATGCAAAGTGCGAGAGAATTCCTTAGTCTTTTATCGGTCGGCTCTGGAGTTTCTGGTTATGAAGTTTCTATTGCTTCTATGGTTAGGGAACGATTTATTACTCTAACTGATGAAATGCATTGCGATACGTTTGGCAATGTTTATGCACTGAAAAAGGGCAAGCATATAAGTAATAAGAAAATTATGTTAGCCGCTCATCTGGATGAAATCGGTCTGATCGTCACAAAGATCGATCCCCGTGGGTTCCTGCGTTTTACTTCCATTGGCGGGGTAGATCAGCGAACCCTCTTGTCCCAAGAGGTGCTTGTTCTTGGACGCCAGACCATTCCAGGAATTATAGGTTCTTTGCCACCCCATCTGCTTCACAATGGGGACTTGGATCAAGCGGTCAAGATGGAGGACATGGTTATTGATGTCGGACTCTCCCTGGCTAAAATTAATGAGGTTATTCAAGTGGGAGATATAATTACCCTAAGGCGAGAAACGTATCCTTTACTTAATAATGTGCTGGCTGGGAAAGCGTTCGATGATCGAGCTGGGGTCGTGGTGATGATGGTTTGCCTGGAAGAACTCTCCCGTCTACAGCATACTCACGATGTGATAGCAGTGGCTACGACCCAAGAAGAAGTAGGAGTGCGAGGAGCACTTACCAGTGCGTATACGCTTAACCCAGATCTCGCAGTGGCTATTGATGTGACCCACGCCAATACTCCGGATACTAAGGGTCAAGTTACTATAGAATTGGGTAAGGGACCGGCAGTGGCTCTTGGTCCCAATATTCATCCCGCAATCTACCGTCATTTCTCAGAAATCGCCCAAGAGCACCGGCTACCCATTCAGATCGAACCGATCCCAGGAGCATCGGGAACGGATGCTTGGGCTATTCAGGTATCCCAAGCAGGTATTCCGACTGGGCTGATCTCTATTCCCTTGCGCTATATGCATACCTCAGTGGAAACCATCGATCTGCAAGATGTCCTTAACTGTGGAAAACTACTGGCTCATTTTATCTCTTCCTTACCGGATGATTTGGAGGGATTTTTATGTTATTAAAGAGTCTGAGTGAATTAAACGGTACCTCAGGAGCTGAATCCCTTGTTCGTGATTTCTTGCGCCAACAAATCGAACCCTTTGTCGAGACAATCACCGTTGATAAAATCGGGAATTTGATTGCCACCAAAAACAGACAACTTTCTGGTCCCAAGGTTATGATTACCGCTCATATGGACGAAGTAGCATTGATGGTCACCGATATAACTAGCGACGGTTATCTCAAATTTCGGCCAGTTGGTGGCATTGACGCTCGAATTCTCGTCTCGAAACCAGTCCGAATTAACGAATCCCTCGTCGGGGTCATCGGAGCAAAAGCTATTCATTTACAAAAACGTCGAGAACGTCAAAAGGCGTTGCCCATTGACCAGCTTTATATAGATATCGGAGCTAAATCCAAAGAAGATGCTTCCGGTAAGGTGAAGCTGGGCGATTATGCCTATTTTATGACAAAATGTGAGCCTTTCGGAGAGGGTCTTTACAAAGGAAAGTCCTTTGATGACCGGGTAGGGTGTGCCATCTTGGTGGAGCTTCTGAAACGGGACTATGATTTTCCCTTAGTTGCTGCATTTACGGTGCAAGAGGAGGTGGGCCTCCGAGGTGCCAAGGTAGCAGCGTATCACCTTGCGCCGGATTTTGCCATTGTCATCGAGGGAACGGTTGCTGCGGATGTGTCGGATTGCGAAGAGGGTTGGGTTACAGAGTTAGGCAAAGGCCCTGCTTGTTCGCTGCTGGATAAAACAGCCCTTTACAGTCCCAAGCTTATTAAATGGGTGACAGACTTAGCCCAGCAAAAGGGAATTCCGCTGCAGTTTCGGCGCGGAACCAGCGGCGGAAATGACGCTGGCCCTATTCATGTTAGCAAAGCTGGAATCCCGACGATCGTATTAAGTGTACCGTGTCGCTACATTCATACCTTGGCCTCAGTTATCTCCGAATTGGATTATACAGCTTGTCTTAACCTGGTAGATGAACTATTAAAGGACCTCCCGCGTAAGTTTGGAGTTAGCATGATCGATAAGGAGGATAATGTGTGATGGATTTGGATTATGCAATGCTTGGACAATTAACCCAGATATTCGGCCCGTCTGGTTCTGAAGAGCGGGTCGCGGACTTCATCTCCGCGCTTCTTAGTCCTTACTGTGACGAACTGAAGACGGACATCTTAGGAAATCTCATTGTCCTGCGTCATGGGACTGGTAAGAAAATTATGGTAGCTGCTCATATGGACGAAATCGGATTGATGATCACTCATATTGATAAACAAGGGTTTCTGCGTTTTACTCCTCTTGGCGGAGTACGTATTCCTTACCTAGTCGGTCAAAGAGTCCAGCTTAGCAAGGGCAGGATCGGTACGATCGGTGTGGAAAAATTAGACAAACTCGGGGATTTCAAGCTTGATAAGCTTTATCTCGATATTGGTGTAGCATCTCGGAAAGAAGCTGAACAGTTCGTTCGCATAGGGGAAACGGCGGTTTTTGTCGGAAATTTTATAGAATCTGGCTCTCGAATTATTTCCAAAGCTCTAGATGACCGGATTGGTTGTTTTGTGGCGATAGAAGCGTTTAAACGAACGAAGTCCACCCATGAATTGGCATTTGTCTTTACCGTACAGGAAGAAATCGGGACCCGTGGTGCTCAGACGGCTGCCTATGCTCTCGAACCTGATTTGGCGATTGCTGTGGATGTAACTCTCACCGGGGATACCCCCAAAGCACACCCTATGTCTGTTGAACTTGGACGTGGTGTGGGGATTAAGGTCTTAGACCACTCAATGATAACCTCTCCTCAAATTAAGCGTTGGATGGCCGCTATTGCCACGGACCTAAACATTCCCTTCCAGTGGGAGGTTTTAGAGCATGGGGGAACAGATTCTGGAGCGATTCATTTGTCTAGGGGAGGGGTGCCCTCGGGGGTTCTTTCGATCCCCACGCGCTATGTCCACAGCCCCGCTGAAATGCTGGACAAACGTGATATTGAAGCAGCTGTGAATTTATTAGTGGCCCTGTTAGAACGCCCTACAGAATTAGGCATATGAAAGAGAATTACAAGTCAAAGATGCCATGGTAGTAGAGAACGCACATGAAGCTCGTCGTACGACGGGCTTTTTTTATTTTCTATACGCCCCCTTTCATTTCCCTGTGGTTCCTAGACTTCAGTCTGAGGTGCTATAGCGAAATCAGCGACTTTCAGACGCGATTGTAACCCTTTTCCTTCAATACGGGGTCGTTACGGTTATCGACGTGGGAAGAAAAGTAATGTATTAACTAGGGAAGAAAAGAGAACGTTTTCATGAAATCAACTATTTCATAGAGCGGTTCTAGTCGTTGCCTGAAATAAAATAATGAAGTAAAGGGATAATATGCAAACCATTCCATTATATTGCGGCATAATCTTAGTATTATCAGGAAAATTAAGCATAGTAATTTTAAATAAACTAACTATTGACAAAAATTCGAACTATAATGTAAAATCAAAATGTAAACGTTTAGATTTTCGAGTCAGGTGTGATTGAAGATGCGCAAACCAACAATTAACGATGTAGCAAATCTCGCGAAAGTGTCAACTGCCACAGTATCTCGGGTTATCAATAAACAAGACGGAATTAAAACCCAAACTAAAGAACGAGTTCAAAAGGCCATTGAGCAATTAAGTTACATACCGAACGCCTTGGCCCGTAGTATGGTTAGGAAGCAGACGAACACGATCGGAGTAATTATACCTGACATAAATAACCCTTTTTTTCCGTTATTGATATCGGGTATTGAACAACAGGCTAGAAAAAAAAGTTACTTTACCATTTTGTGTAACTCTAATGAATCACCAGAAATTGAATCAGAATTAATTCAGGTTCTCTTGGAGCGCAGTGTCGACGGATTAATCATAACTACTGCGGATGAATACGGTCATCAACTTCAACCCGTAATTGAACGTAAGATTCCTGTCGTTGCAGTCGACCGGCAAATAAAGAACTTCGAGGTGGACACGGTACTTGTCGGAAATGTGGACGGGGCTTATCAGGCCACTAGGCATCTGATTCTTCAAGGGCATACTAAAATAGCCATCATCCGCGGTCCGCAAAAGACCACTCCAGGGTATGAAAGGTTTGCTGGCTTTCAACGGGCTTTAGAAGAATACAAGATTGATTTGGATGAAGGATATATCATAGAGGGCGACTTTAAAGAACAAAGTGGTTATGAGGGCACAAAAAGACTTTACAGTTTAAAGGAACCCCCTACTGCCATTTTTACCTCTAATAATTTAATGACCCTTGGGTGTTTGAAAGCGCTTACAGAAATCGGTTGGATTTTAGGCGAACAAGTTGGGCTAATAGGGTTTGACGATCTAGATTTCGCCGAATTCGTAAATCCTCCTTTAACCGTGGTTTCTCGCCCTATGCGCCAATTGGGAGAAGCAGCCTTTGACTTGTTGTATGCGCAAATGACGAGTGAAGGAGATTGGACCAAACGGCATTATGTTTTATCTCCCGAAATAAAAATTCGTCAATCTTGCTTTCTTAAATCCCCAAATCAACAAAAATAGAGGAGGTAGACACTGTGAAAAAGGGTGGTATTCTAAATCCCGCACTAGCCAAATTGTTAGCTGAAACTGGTCATACCGATTATCTCGTAGTGACCGACGCAGGTCTCCCGCTTCCGGAAAACGTCAACACTAGGATTGATTTTGCCCTTAAACCTAATGTACCCCGTTTCCTGGAGCTACTGGATACCGTTTTGGAGGAAATAGTTGTTGAAAAAATTATCTTGGCAGAAGAGATTAAGGTGGTTAGTCCACAAATGCATGAAGAAATCCTAAAACGTTTCACCAACATTCCGATTGAATATATGCCCCATGTTCAATTAAAAGAGGCTTCCAAGCAGGCGCGTGGCCTAATTAGGAGCGGTGAATTTACACCCTTTGCCAATGTAATACTCGTGGCAGGTTGTGCCTATTAATGAATCGTCACAAGGGGGAATAACCCGTGAGCACTGCTAGGTTGAAGATGGTCGGTATTGGCAAGACCTTTCCCGGTGTTACGGCTTTGGCCGGGGTGGACATTGAAGTTGGTCAGGGCGAAATTCTCGCTTTGCTTGGCGAAAATGGCGCAGGAAAGTCTACACTTATGAAAGTTTTAGTTGGAGTTCACCAACCAAACAGTGGTGAAATCTATATCGACGGACAGAAAGTAGCTATTCAAAATCCCCGTCAAGCTCATGAATTGGGTATTAGCATTATCTATCAGGAGTTTAACCTGATTCCGTTTCTAAGCGTGGCAGAAAATATTTTTTTGGGTAGGGAGCCGCGAGTTATTAAAGGGGTCATCGACTGGAGACAACTTTACGCCCAGACCACGGTATTGTTGGAGCGGGTAGGGCTCAGTCATATATCACCTAAGAATTTGGTCGATGAACTTTCCATAGCAGAACAACAACTGGTAGAGGTTTCCAAGGCGTTATCCTACGCTACGAAGATTATAGTTATGGATGAACCCACGGCAGCCCTAAACGAAGAAGACACGCGGCGTTTAATAAAAATCATGGTCGGTCTCAAGCAACAAGGGATGGCGATCATTTTTATTACACACCGACTAGAGGAAGTGGGAAAGGTTGCCGACCGTGTCACGGTACTCCGAGATGGGCGCTTCATTGGAAGCGCTGCGGCCCAGGAATTGTCCAAAGACGATATTGTACGTATGATGGTAGGTCGTGATATCAATGACTTATACCCTGAACGTAACGATAAGTTGGGAGAAACAGTTCTGGAGGTCTCAGGTTTGGGCTTTAAGGATCACTTGAAGGATATTAGTTTCCGCTTAGCAAAGGGAGAAATCCTAGGAATAGGTGGTCTTATGGGTTCGGGTAGTGAGTATTTGGCGAAGGTTCTTTTTGGAGTTTATCCAAAGGTCCAAGGCACGGTCACTGTGAATGGAGGCAAGCCGATCGTTTCAATAAGGGATGCGATCGATTCCGGGGTGGCTCTGGTAACGGATGACCGCAAAGGTTTAGGTTTGGTCTTGTCCATGTCGGTGGGAGAAAATATCCTTTTGCCTACTTATCGTCATCTAGCAAAGTTTGGGGTATTGGTGGATCGAGCCAAACATACGGTTATTATTCGGAAGTGGATTGAAACGTTGAAAATTAAGGTTCACAACCCCTCCGTTGAGGTCGTCACTTTAAGCGGGGGAAATCAGCAAAAAGTAGTTTTAGCAAAATGGTTGGAGATGAACCCGAAAGTGCTTATTTTGCAAGAACCCACACGCGGAATTGACGTTGGTGCCAAAGGCGAGATTTACCAAATGATAAAGCAGCTTACAAAAGAAGGTATTAGTATTATTCTAATTTCCTCCGAAATGCCGGAATTATTGGGCATGAGCCATCGGATTTTGGTGATGCACGCTGGGCGTATAACTGGCGAACTTCTTAATGAAGAGGCAACACAAGAGAAAATATTCATGTATGCCACAGGAGGGGAGGTTGGTTGAGCGTGGTAAAACAGGAGGGCACCAAATTTTCTGGCATCAGCTTTATTAACAAGTATCGAGTCTTCTTAATCTTCATTGTTATGTGTATCCTAGCCAGCTTCCTGTCCGATGCCTTTTTCACGGTGACTAACCTCTTTAACGTTGCGCGGCAGGTTTCGATCACGGCAATCATCGCGGCTGGAATGACTCTGGTGATTCTTATCGCCGGTATTGATTTGTCGGTGGGCTCAATACTAGCCTTTTCTGGGGCAACGATTGCTGGGATGTTAACAGCCCAGATCGCCCTACCCTTAGCCATAGTACTGGCCTTGCTGGTCGGGGTCCTTTTTGGACTGACTAATGGGCTTATCGTTACGAAATTCGGCGTACCAGCGTTTATCGTAACGCTGGCATTGATGACCATTGGCAGAGGAATGACTCTAGTTTATACCAAAGGTTATCCATTAGTCGTTTCTAACAGTTCTTTCCGTACGATCGGCGGTGGCAAAATTTTAGGTTTACCTTTACCTATCATTATCATGCTTGTGGTCTATGCAGTTATGTACTGGGTGCTTCATTACACAAGTTTTGGTCGCTACGTTTACGCCATCGGGGGCAACGAAGAGGCGTCACGTTTATCTGGTATCAGGGTCGACCAGGTTAAAATTGTGGTTTATGGTATTTCTGGGCTCCTTTCTTCGTTGTCAGCTTTGATTTATACTTCCCGCCTCATGTCTGCACAGCCAACAGCAGGTGTAGGGGTGGAACTGGATGCCATAGCCGCTGTCATCATTGGAGGAACAAGTTTAGCAGGTGGAAAGGGGGGGATCATTGGCACACTGATCGGGGCTTTAATCATGGGTGTACTTGATAACGTGTTAAACTTAACAAACGTTTCGCCGTTCTATCAAAGTATAGCCAAAGGCTTGGTCATCCTCGTTGCCGTTATTATAGACGGCAAGTTCTCACAACTTAAAAACTATAAAAAGTAGGAGGAAAAAAGAATGAAAAGAAAATTATCAGCCCTTATGGTTGGGATACTTAGCTTAAGTGTAGTCCTAGTTGGTTGCGGTGCCCAAACTTCGGATAAAACCTCGAGCGCCACCCCACCCGCGAAAAAGGTTAAAGTAGGTCTTTCCATGAATACCTTGAATAACCCGTTCTTTGTTGCAGTTAAAGAGGGCGCTGAAGCCGAGGCTAAAGCCGCAGGGATCGAGCTTGTCGTAACTGACGCGCAAAATAACCCAGGACAACAATTATCGGATGTGGAAAACCTTATTCAACAAAAACCTGATATCTTGATTCTTGATCCGGCAGATAGCGACGCCATTGCTGAAGGTGTGAAAAAAGCTAACACCGCTAAAATACCGGTATTCACCATTGACCGTCAAGCCAATGGTGGAGAAGTTCTCACTCATATTGGCTTTGACGCGATTAAATCCGGAACGATTGCCGGTGAAGCCCTAGCTAAAGCTCTGAATGGCAAAGGGAACGTTGTTGAAATTCAAGGAATTATGGGTACCAACGTTGCCCAGGATCGCAGCAAAGGTTTTAACTTAGCTATGGCTAAATATCCAGATATCAAAATTGTTGCTAAACAGACTGCTAACTTTGACCGCGGTCAAGCGCTGAACGTTATGGAAAATATTCTTCAAGCGAATCCAGTCATCGACGGTGTCTATGCCGCTAACGATGAAATGGCTATGGGTGCTCTGGCTGCCATGGATTCGTCCGGACGGACTAGTAAGATTAAACTAATCGGGTGCGACGCTATTGATCCGGCCATCGCTGCTATCAAGGCTGGTAAAATGGCTGCTACCATCGCAGAACCTCCCTATTTCCTCGGGAAAGAGGCAATCAAAACTGCAGAAAAAATTTCTAAAGGCGAAAAAGTCGAGAAGACCGTAATTCTTGGTTCCACGTTAGTTACCAAAGACAATGTTGACACGGTCAAAACACGCGATTAGGAAGTGCTAATATGAGTCAAGGAATAGTTACCGTCGTCGGCAGCTATGTGACTGACTTAATGAGTAGGACCCCACATATGCCTAGAGTTGGTGAAACTGTCCTCGGTGGCCCATTTAAAATGGGCCCTGGGGGCAAAGGGGGGAATCAGGCAGTGGCGGCAGCTCGGCAAGGATCAACAGTCTATATGGTCACTAAAGTTGGAGACGACGAATTCGGATCTTACGCCCGAGCAAACTTTACTAAAGAAACTATCAACACTGAATACGTCTTTGTGGACCTGGTCGAAGCAACCGGAGCAGCCCTCATAGCAGTGGATGACAACGGGGATAACTTGATTGTGGTGGCTCTAGGTGCTTGCGGCACACTAACGGCAGAAGAAGTGAACCAAGCAAGTCAGGTCATCGCGAATTCCGCCGTTGTACTGGTTCAGTTGGAGACGAGTAACGAAGCGGTCCTTGCAACCGTTGCTCTTGCCAAAGCCTATGGAGTGCCTGTGATTCTGAACCCAGCTCCGTATCACGAGTTCCCTCGAGAAATTCTCCAAGATATTACCTACATCACCCCTAATGAGACTGAAGCTAGTAGCCTGACTGGGTTGAAGGTCGAAACCGAGGCGGACGCACTTCAGGCTGCCAAAGTAATTTATCTTATGGGTGTGCCTAATGTCATAATAACCATGGGTAAAATGGGTTGTTATTACTATAACGGTGGAGAATCCGGTAAGCTCTACCCTAGCTTTGAGGTGCAGGCGCTTGATACCACGGGCGCTGGAGATGCCTTCAACGGCGGCTTGGCCTTTGCCTTGGCTTCCGGACAAGCGCTTTGTGATGCCATTATCCATGCCACTGCTGTGGCAGCGTTGTCTGTAACGAAAGTTGGGACATCCCCAGCTATGCCAACCCTAGAAGAGGTACAGGCATTTATGGCAACCCATAAACTGTAATCGGGTTTAAATATTCTAGAGGGAAGAGTTGTCACATGAATAAGAATAAACTGGCCAAAATGATTGATCACACCCTACTCAAACCTAATGTATTAGATCGAGAAGTGGAAAAAATTTGCGCGGAGGCTAAAGAATTCGGATTTGCCTCGGTATGCCTTAGCCCATCCTATATTACTCTAGCCAAAAGTTGGTTGGCGGGTACGGACGTTAAAGTCTGTACAGTTATTGGATTTCCGCTGGGAGCAAATACGTCTAATACTAAGATTTTTGAGGCTGAAGAGGCTATAGCATTAGGTGCTGTAGAGTTAGATTATGTGGTCAATGTCAGTGACGTACTTAATGAACGTTACAATTTAGTCAAGGCTGAAATGGAACAGTTTGCTACACTTAAGCAAAAACATAGCAGTATCATCATAAAAATCATTCTCGAAACTTGCTACTTGAGCTTGGAACAAATCTCTAAACTTTGTCGTCTAGCCAAAGAAGCTAACTTGGATTTTGTTAAGACTTCGACAGGCTTCGGCAGCGGTGGTGCTACTGTTGAACATGTTGCGCTGATGCGTAACATGGTGGGGTCAGAAATGGGTGTCAAAGCGTCTGGTGGCATTCGTTCCTACGCTGATGCTCTTAAAATGATAGAAGCGGGGGCATCGCGCCTAGGGGCAAGTGCGAGCGTAGGGATCGTAACTGAGGAATCTTGATTAGTTGAGTAAGTTAGTTAATTAATTCGTTAAATAATAATGGAAAAATATGGTATATTATGAATGAGTAAGGGTGTGTTTTATCAAGATGAAAGACCCTCGTTGGATCCAGTGGAGGGGATAAATATGCTTGAGCTTATAGAATTAATGAAGCAAATTGAATGCTTACGTCTAAATTTAGTTAAGACGAAAAAGGGTAAAGATTATACAGACCCAGAAGTTATAGCAGCAAGCCAACAGTTGGATGCCGTCTTGGATCAGTACCAGGAAAAGATGTTGTTGAATTCAGGCATAACTTTGACTTAGATAACTAAAGAGCAAGTAGCTAAGGTCCTCATCCGATCAGCTACTTGCTTCTTTATTGTCTTCAGCCCTATTTGTCCATAATACGATTCATGAGGCGCATCGAACACATTTCTCCGCACATGGTGCAGCTGTCTTGATGCTCGGGGGCGGATTCTTTGCGGTAGCGCTCCGGTTTCTCCCGGTCCAAGGCAAGGCCAAACATTTTCTCCCAATCCATTACTTGGCGGGCTTGGCTCATCTCCCGATCCCAATCGGTTGCTCCGGGAATTCCTTTGGCGATATCCGCGGCATGCGCGGCGATCTTGACCGCGATAATCCCTTCTCGTACGTCGTCTAAAGTAGGCAGACGAAGGTGTTCGGCGGGTGTCACATAGCAGAGGAAATCCGCACCTGCCGAGGCGGCTAAGGCACCGCCGATCGCACTGGTAATGTGATCGTAACCAGGAGCAATGTCGGTGACCAACGGCCCCAAAATGTAAAAGGGCGCACCGTGACAGAGTTTTTTGGCCAACTGGACATTAGCCACAACTTCATTGAGGGGAACATGGCCAGGTCCTTCAATCATAACTTGAACATTACGTTGCCAAGCTCTCTGAGTCAATTCTCCGAGGACAATCAATTCCGAAATTTGGGCTCCATCAGTGGCATCGGCGATGCTACCTGGTCGGCAGGCATCCCCTAGACTTAAGGTTACATCGTATTCGGCACAGATATCGAGGAGATCATCAAAATATTCGTAAAAAGGGTTTTCCTGCCCGGTTAATTCCATCCAGGCATACAGTAAGGACCCACCTCGGGAGACAATGTTGGTGACGCGGGAGGTCTTCTGAAAGTGTCGAGCGGTTTCCCGGTTGATGCCGGCGTGAATAGTGACAAAATCAACGCCGTCTTGGGCGTGTTGTTTTACCACGGCTAAGAACTCCTGGGGTGTAATGTCTTCTAATTTCTTGTCTAAATAGCCAAGGGCATCATACATAGGAACTGTTCCGATCATAGCAGTAGACATTTCGACGAGTCGGTGGCGGAATTCGACGGTTTTTCCGTAGTTGCTGAGATCCATAATCCCTTCCGCATTCATATCCAGGGCCATGCGTACTTTGGCCAGCTCGCTATCCAGGTTGGCACACTCTGGAGAGATCCCCAAATTGACGTTAATCTTCGTCTTAAGCCCCAAACCAACTCCTTCTGGACTTAAAGAGGTGTGATTGTGGTTAGCGGGAATGGCAATACTGCCCGCCGCCACTCGGAGCCTGATTTCTTCAGCGGTCAGTCCTTCTTTATCAGCGACAGTTTGCATGGCTGCTGTGATAACTCCGTTTTTGGCTTGTTCCATCTGTGTACTCATTGAATCACACTCTTTCTCTTTACTTTTACTGCGCTTGGGTTTGTCTCGCAGGTTGAGGGGACGTTTTGTTTGCTATGGTGTGGTGTTAAAAAGTCTGTGTTTCCATAATACGTTGTAAACGCTTAATCTTGCCCGCAATGTCCGGGTCGCCCACAATCTCGGTGACTAAAGCGACGGTCTGTGCTCCCGCCTTGACGACTGCGGCCAGATTGTGTTCCTTGATGCCGCCGATCGCGACAAAGGGAATCTTCAGATTCTGAACGACGTAGTCTAAATAGTCCAGACCTACCGGATCACAGACATCAATCTTAGTCTGGGTGGCAAATATAGGCCCTACTCCGATGTAATCAGCGCCATCTTTTACAGCTGCCTGTGCTTGAGCAGGCGAATGGGTGGAAACCCCAATCAGGAAATCGGGTCCAAGGAGCTCGCGTACCTTGAATAGCGGTAAGTCATCATGCCCAATATGCACGCCATCGGCGCCCACAGCAAGAGCCAGATCTAAGTGGTCGTTGATGATGAACAAGGCACCGGTACGTTGGGTCATAGACCGCAGAACAAGACACTCCTCATACATTTCCCTAACTTTTTTGGACTTCTCTCGGTACTGAAGAATCGGAACGCCAGCGGCTAAGATTTCACTGGCTACCTCAAGATTACTGCGGCCTTGAGAGTGGAGTTCAGAAGTGAGGGCATAAATGCCAGCAGGAAGGGCGCATTTTTTTGAAGTTTTGTTCATCATCGGTCACTTCCTTCGTTAAGTACCCAGGCCAAAACTAAGTTTGCCTGTTTAGCGGCAACAACACCGACGCGGGGAGAGAGGGGAGGGTGGTCATCTGCCACGTCTGTACAGAAATCCCCGACAACAGATAAGCCGGATTTCCAGTGCAAAGTATGGATCGCATCTGTGTCTCCCCAACCAGCCAGTCCAGACGCGCCGACAACTTTTTTCCCAGCCGCCAGACCCTCTTCCACGAACATTCTCTTAGAAGCGGTTTGATCAAACCCCTCTACCCACACCGAACACTGCCCAAATATCGTCTGGACATTGTCTGGGGTTACGAGGCACGACCACAATTCTAAGTGTAAGTCGGGGTTGATCCGCAAAAGGGTTTCAGCCAGAGCTTCAGTTTTTAACAGCCCTAATTGATCTGGAAAATAGGCTTGTCGATTCAAGTTGCTGGCCTCTACACGGTCAAAATCAGCCAAGACGAGGTGCGAAAACCCACAGCGCACTAAGTGCCAAGCGACATTGGAGCCCAAGCCCCCTAAACCGGCGATCCCGACCGGTGTTTGCTGGATCCTAGCTAATTGCTCTGGAGCCAATGTCTCGACCAAACCGGTCATTAAAGGATTCAAAGTCCAACAGCATCCTTTTCCCGCATATTCACCCAGTCACAAAAAGCAGGCAGATAGCCTTTGGCTCGGATCATACTTACCACTTCTGGGACGGAGCGCTCGTCGGCAATTTCAAATTGGGCACTGCCCACGTTGTCTGTCTCACTATAACCTCCGACTGACGTGAGAGAGCCAGCCGACAGGCGAGTGATTCCTAGGGGAAGCAAGTTTTCCCGCATTTGCGGACTTTCCCGCGTGGACAAGGTTATGCCAGCCCGGGGGAGAAACAGTCGGTAAGCCAATATAATTTGGACTAAAATAGCATCCGTGACGGGAGCAGCAGAGGACTGAAAACTGCCAGCATAGGGCCTGAGGCGCGGCACAGAGATCGCTACTTCAACCCCCGGATAAGTTTTTTGCAAGTAATCGGCATGGAGTGCCGAATTAAAGGCATCCTGGCGCCAGTCCGAGAGGCCCAAGAGCGCTCCAATGTTTACGGAAGAGATTCCAGCAGCACAAGCTCGCTCAGGTGCATCCAAGCGATAGTGATAATCTCTCTTGGGTCCGGCTGGGTGTACCAGAGCATAGGTGATTTCATCGTAGGTTTCTTGAAAAAGAGTCACAGAATCAATTCCTGCTTCGTATAAACGTCGGTATTCCTCAGTGGAGAGGGGATATACTTCAAGTCCGAGAGAGGCAAACATTGGCCTCAAAGCGTGTACGCATTCTTCCATATACGATGGTCCGCTCTGGGAGCGGGATTCTCCCGTCAAGAGCAGCAAATGCTGCAGCCCGGTCGAAGAGATAGCCTCTCCTTCCTGGATGACTTGTTCGACTGTTAGCTTGCAGCGTACAATCTCATTGCCAGCGTGGAAGCTACAATAGAGACAGCTATTAGTACAAAAATTGGCGAGATAAAGTGGAGTAAATAAACCGATCGTGCGCCCGAAATGGCGGATGGTTAAAGCCTGAGCCTTCTTGGCCATGGGCTCTAAGTAAGCTAGGGCAGCTGGGGAAAGTAAGACCGCCAAATCTTGGGGGCGAAGGGTTTCGCGGGCTAACACCAGCTCGACGTCGACTCCGCTAAAACTGGTCCAGGTTGACTCGGGGAGCCTTTGTTGCCATTCAGTCATTCGTTCGTAGAACATCCGTTAAGCCTCCTGTAAAAAGCCAGTTAAGGGAGAGGACGCTTCGGCCGTTATCCGTCGTTCACCCGGTCCAGCTAAATAGCCCAGTCGTCCTGCGGTTACTGCCTGGCGGAAGGCCTGAGCCATCAATACCGGATCGCCTGCTGTCGCAATGGCCGTATTCACAAGCACTGCGGCTGCCCCCATTTCCATGGCTTCGGCTGCCTCGGAGGGTCGACCGATGCCCGCATCGACAATGATCGGCAAAGAAATCTCTTCGATTAAAATCCGGATAAGTTCTTTGGTTTGTAAGCCACGGTTGCTGCCAATTGGAGCTCCTAGGGGCATGATTGCTGCTGCGCCCGCATCTTGAAGACGCCGAGCTGCGCCCAGATCCGGACTCATGTAAGGTAGTACCACAAATCCCTCGTTCACCAGTTGTTCTGTGGCTTTGATGGTCTCCCAATTATCCGGTAATAAGTAGCGCTGATCCTGGACTACTTCGATTTTTACCCAGTTTCCACAGCCGGCAGCCCGAGCCAAGCGTGCGATGCGCACGGCTTCTTCAGCAGTGCGCGCGCCAGAGGTGTTGGGCAATAAAATGGTGTTCTGAGGTAGATAATTAAGAATATTCTCCTGAGGGTTTTTCCAATCGACTCGACGTAAAGCCATCGTTATTACCTGGCTACCGCTTGCTGCCAAGACCTGGGGCACTATTTCATGAGACGAAAATTTACCAGTTCCTACGAATAGCCGGCTATGCAAAGATATTCCGCCGATGAGTAGAACGTCTTCTAGTGGATAAATACTTTGTATTTCATTCACGGTTTCAGCCACCTCCCATAAATATTAAGATTTCCAGACGATCGCTAGCCTGCAAAAGAGTACTCTGCCAATGTTCTTGCGTGAGGACTTTACCATTGAGCTCCACAACCGCCGCATGAAGGGTCACGGCTTGGTTTTCGAGTAACTGAAATACGGTACATTCTGAGAGAATTTCCCGCGCTTCGCCATTTACAATGATTTGCAACGAACCTTCCTTCCTTCTTTCGTTTGTTTTCTATACGAGTTTGCCAGGGGTTTGCTGTCTTACTGATAGGGTACCAGGGTGGATTAAAAGCATAAAAAAGTGAGAACTGCGGTCAGCAGTTCTCACTTATATTCCATTTATAAGTAAAACGATTAGCTTTCCTCCGCTGGTATTAACCAGATCAGGTTCAAAGGGTTAGAGTTTCCTCATCTCAGCCCCGAAGGGCACCCCTAGCAAACAAACGTATTCAGTTGTGGGTGCACAGGTGTAGTACTTATCTTGGTAAGTATTACATCTGTGTTAATTATATAACTAAAAGGGTGTAAGTGTAAATATGTAAAAAGGTGTTGGAGCTTATGGAAAGCTTTACATAAGGCGTACGCATATGCAGATACGCAGATAAAGCGTGATGCTATAGAGAAGCGACAAACAACCTTAACCCATTATCAAAAAGCCAGTCAGGACCTTCATGGCATAATGAGGAGGCATTAATCAAACGACTTTATGGTCTAGCATAGCAAAAATCTTATTCCGACTTTTAGCATTGCATATATTTAAAAACTCATATTTACATAAGATTTTTGATAACATCAGCTATTAGTCGGAATAAGTGGTGTGGGAGGTCGGTCACTCAAATAATGAGTGGCCTCCTACCCGATTTTTAGAGCATGTAATTTTATTGGTTAGACCACCCGGTAAGCCAATTTGACTAATAGTGATAATATTTTTTGTAAATTAAATAAGAATATTAGCGGATTATGTTGGAATATAATGTTATAATTAACAAAATTTATTGCAGGAAATTTATGAATTTTGTGGAATAGTTTAAAACTAATGTCGCTTAATGTAAGCTGTCATGACCAGTCTAGTATTATTGCACTTATTAGGTTATTTTGATTTATGAAGGGAGAATTAATTGTCGATGTATTTTTTCACGAAGCAAAAGGTGTTAATCAGTTTACTTGCCATACTGTTAATAATTTCCACGGTAAATATAGGCCTACCGGGAATTATGCTGGCCGCAGATAATAGTTTGCAGTATGCAGAAAATACAATTAATACAACTACCAGTAGCGGGATTTCTCTGACCAATTTAGGAGAAAATACTCCCAGCAATAATGACGATAAAACCGACAGGTTTATCGTTAAATATAAAAATGAAACGGGTAGAAGCGATCTGAATAATTCTTTGCAGGATGAGTTGAGTAAAGTTAAAAAGTTTCGAAGCAACAAAAATCAAGATTTCGATATTATCTCTACGAAAACGAAAAAGAAAAAGGATGATCTATTAACTGAATTGAAAAGCAAAAAAGAAGATAGTAATATCGAATACATTCAACCGGACTATGAATTAAAAATAGCGTCTAATGATCCTGAATTTGATCGTCAATGGGGACTAAGTAATAATTCGCAGGTGGAAATTGGACATCAACAAGATAGCTCATCTGGTAATACGGAGGGTGCCGCATTCGACCGAAACTTCATCAACAGACTAGTTCGTGATCCTGCAAAATTAGAAATGGTAATTCATGGTTTGCAGAACCTTCCCATTGACGATTCTCAATACCGGAGCTCGCTGGATAATCTAACACAAAGTTCTGTCAATCAACCTCTGAATGAAGTGCTGTACAATTTATTGAATGGCTATATAGCAAAAAATCCAACATACATAGATATGTTTAAAAATTCTTTACCGTCAAATGTGGTAGATTTTGTGTACGGAGACCAAAGTCAAAATCAAGTGGGATATAGTGTAGATGCAGGGGTTGTACCTGCCTGGCAACAATCTGAAAGTGCCAGGGTAGTGGTTGCGGTATTAGATACCGGCATTGATATTACGCATGAGGACCTTGCAGGGAACATATGGGTAAATAGTGATGAAATACCAGGCAACGGAGTTGATGATGACGGAAAAGGTTATATCGATGATGTTAATGGATGGAATTTCTACGATAACAATAATGTAATTCATCAAGAAGCATTGGCCAGTGATGAGGTTCATGGGACGGAGGTAGCCGGCATAATAGCGGCCATTAAAGATAACGGCAAAGGGATCGCAGGAGTTGCCCCGGCGGCCAAAATAATGCCGTTGAAAGTGTTTGAAAATGGCAAAGCATATACCAGCGATATCATCAATGCCATCAATTATGCTGAAGAAATGGGTGCCAAGGTAGTAAACTGCAGTTGGGGTTCTAACGATGACAACCCGGCGCTTAAGGAAGCGCTAGAGAGTTCCAATATGCTTTTTATATGTGCCGCAGGAAACAACGGAGCAAATATCGATAATACTCCAGTATATCCCGCATCCTTCGGACTTCCCAACATCATTACAGTAGCTTCCATTAGTAGTACCGGAAGCTTATCAAGCTTTTCCAATTACGGGCAAACAGTCGATGTGGCAGCACCTGGAGAAAACATTATAAGCACTTCATCTGGCAATGCCTATGGAACCGATAGTGGCACTTCAATGGCTGCAGCTTTTGTATCCGGGGAAGCGGCCCTATTCATCAGTAAATTTGGCAGTTCAAATATAAGTGACGTAAAACAGAGAATAATTAAATCTTCTGATAGATTATCCACACTTACCGGAAAAACATATCAAGGACGAAAAATCAATTGTTCCAATGCGGTGAACGAGATATACCCCGATAAAGTTATTGAGATAATTGGAGATAAAGTTCCCCAGGTAAATAAAACAACGGATAAAAATACGGCCGAGGATTATAGTTTGTATGCAGCTGCTGCAGCAACTGGACAGTTCACCAGCATTGCTTGCGGGAGTCATCATACTTTAGCTTTAAAGAATGATGGAACTGTTTGGGCTTGTGGGTATGATAAATATGGCCAGTTAGGTAATGCTTCAAATAATAATAGTATATATCCGATACAGGTGCCTGGATTAACTGGAATTACGGCAATCGCATGTGGGGATTATCACTCAATCGCGTTGAAAAATGATGGTACGGTATGGGCATGGGGATACAATGCTGAAGGTGAGCTAGGAGACGGAACGACAACAAACAAGACCAGCCCGGTTATGGTGCCTGGATTAACTGGAATTACGGCAATCGGATGTGGAGGTTATCACACAATAGCATTGAAGAATGATGGCACGGTATGGACATGGGGATACAACGGTTATGGTGAGCTAGGAAACGGAACGACAATAAACAAGTCTACGCCAATACAAGTTCCTGGATTATCAGGAATTACGTCAATTACAGGTGGGGATTATCACACAATAGCATTGAAGACTGATG
>JARLHU010000195.1 GCA_031292095.1 Desulfosporosinus sp. | reverse complement strand
ATTATACTGCATAGCAATACTGTGCATGGAATCTCCCGGTTGAACGTAATAGTACATCTTAAAGCAATCCCTTCATTGGTATATTTTACCATACTCATATATATGTCGGGACAAATTTTTCCTGTGCACGTATTTATCAACTTTTACTAAAGGTTGCCATAATAAAAAGGAATGAACGTAATCGCTTTGTCCTTGCAAGAAATGCAAGAAAGAAGGCCTTCGCCGAACTCCGACGAGAGCCTTCTTTTGCAAGGAAGTACATTGTTATTATACCAAGGATTAAGTAACTATTCTACATTATTCACAAAAAAAGGATAGGATGGTATGCACCATCCTATCCTTTTTTTGTGAACACATGTTTTCTGACTACCGACCCGCTTGGTTGTGAATCAAATCTATAATTATTGACCTGGTCTGATCTCCATCAAAAAGTGCGATGAATGCCGCCACCAGGTCAATTCCAGAATGAATCCCTTCTGACAAGATACTAAACGAACCACTGACTAACCCAATTACTACTTTGGCTAGGGTTAAAAAGGAATTTGACGCCACAGATAACGACGCCATCCGAGTCTTCTCATTCACGCTTATACTCTCCTCACCTTCATAATAGAAACTCTTTCAAATATAAAAAAATAGGACTCCTATAAGGAAGTCCCACGGATCTCTCCGCTGCCCCGTACTTTGGGCCCAGCTATTCTGCCTGACATTGATAGTTTATGTATAAGAACAGCGCCTTAGCTAAATAAGTAAAAGCCTGTTTCCGCACCCAATTGGAAACAGGCTTTTACTTGTTGGAAAATTACAGAATCAGACACTTTTCTATTCACTCATTGATTCTTATACCTGCCCCCTTTGTAGAAGAGCTTCTTTGCTATTTCAGCAGAAGCTATGTACAACAGGAGGATTATACCCAAGACTGGAAAAAATACTGCTGGTAATGGAACGAATCCGAAAAGCGGACCAAGAAAACTGTAAGGGAAAATAAAAATTGCTACGGCCACAGCGAGAGTCGTCCAAAACAGTGCCTTCCCAGGTTTGCTTTGATAGAAGGGCTTGCGGGTTCGAATGACCAGCACAATCAACGAGGCGGATAGGACAGATTCGATAAACCATCCAGTTCTGAACTGCTCCGGGGTCGCATGCAGAAAGAACAAAAGGGTACCAAACGTCAAATAATCAAACACGGAGCTAAGAAGGCCAAATGTAAGCATGAATTTGCGGATAAACTTGATATCCCAGCGGCGAGGTCCATCAATCATTTCAGGATCTACACTGTCAGTAGAAATGGTCATTTCTGGTAGGTCTGTCATTAGGTTGGTCAGCAGAATCTGCTTGGGTAAAAGGGGCAAAAAGGAAAGAAAAAGCGAAGCCCCCGCCATACTAAACATATTTCCAAAGTTTGCACTAGTGGCCATAAAAACATATTTCAAAGTATTAGCGAAGGTCACTCTGCCTTCTTTCACTCCCCGAATTAAGACACTTAAATCCTTTTCAAGCAAGACAATATCAGCGGCATCCTTGGCCACATCTACGGCACTGTTAACCGAAATCCCTACATCCGCAGCATGCAAAGCGGAAGCATCGTTTATACCATCCCCTAAGTACCCAACCACATTTCCAGCCTTTTTGAGGGCTAGAATGACTCGTTCCTTTTGATTAGGCTCGATTTCTGCAAAAAGATCAATATTGCCTAACTTCTGGATTAAAGCTTCATCACTCATCTTGTACAATTCCGGACCCGTCAGAACCTCAGGGTTGGCGAGTCCGATCTGTTTGCTGAGACTCATGGCCACCAGTTTGTTATCTCCTGTAATAACCTTGAGAGTGATCCCCATTTCCTTTAGGGTATTAACGGTCTCGGCAATACCTTCTTTAGGTGGGTCGTAAAGAACCATAAAGCCTAAGAACGTCATATCCTTTTCTTGATCTTTGAGTTCTGTATCTTCGGCCTTTTTGTAGGCAACTCCTAAAGTTCTGAGTCCCTTTGTTCCCAGATCTGAAAAAACCGTCTGAATTTGGGGTAGAACCTGTTGAATTGGGATTACGGTCTCATTAGGTCCCTCTACAAAGGAGCACACGTCCAAAACATTCTTTAAGGCTCCTTTGGTAATTAAAATCGTCTTATCGTCTGATTTAACCAGGATACTCAACCGTTTACGAATAAAGTCATAGGGTATTTCGCTGAGCTTCTCATAGCTCTTTAAGTCAAATTGCTTGTGGCTCCGAATGGCCTCGTCAATGGGGTTGGCATAGCCTTTCTCAAGGGAGGCGTTTATGTAGGCAAATAATAGGACCTTTTCACTTTCATGGCCGCTATAATCTAGCGTGGAATGTAGATGAACAAATCCTTCTGTTAAGGTTCCGGTTTTATCCGAACATAAAACATTCATACTGCCAAAATTCTCGATGGAGGATAGGCGTTTCACAATGACCTTCTTCGACGCCATGTTTTTGGCTCCACGAGATAGGTTGACGCTGATAATTGCCGGCAAAAGCTGTGGAGTCAAGCCAACGGCCAGGGCCATGGAAAACAAAAAGGAGTCCAAGACGGGACGGGCCAAGTAGACATTGATAGCAAATATTGCAATGACCAAGAGTAAAGTCACTTCCATCAGCAAATATCCGAAATGCCGAATGCCGAGTTCAAACTCTGTTTCCGGTGCTCTAAGTCTCAATCTTTGAGAAACTGCACCAAACTCTGTAGTGAGACCAGTCTTAACAATTACTGCCTTGCCTGTTCCACTAACAACATGGGTCCCCATATACAAGACGTTGGATCTCTGTGCAAGGGCAGTATCGGCGTCTTTGACCCCCACCGACTTTTCGACAGGGTATGTTTCTCCAGTCAAAGCAGCTTCATCCACAAACAGTCCAACCGATTCTATCAACAAACAGTCTCCTGGAATTCCACCTCCCGCAGAAAGCACGGTGATATCGCCAGGAACAACCTCTGCGAGGGGAATCTCTACGACGACTCCATTCCTCAAAATGACCGCCTTGATTTCTACGATGGACAGAAGCTTTTCCACAGCACCGGCAGCCCCGACCTCCTGCCAAAATCCCAATAGCCCGCTTCCCAGCACAATCGCCAAAATAATGATGGTATCCGCTGGATCCTGTAGGAAAGCGGAGAGAACCGCTGCGAAGATTAAAATTAGGATAATGGGGCTTTTAAACTGGGCGAAAAACAAAACTAGATTACTATGGCTTTTCCTTTGCTTAAGTAAGTTAGCCCCGAAGGTTTTAATCCTTATCTCGGCTTCTTCTTGTGTCAAACCAGAAGTTTCTGTGGTTAGTTCTTTCAATAGTTCATCGGAAGGGAAAGTCCAAAAAGGAGGTTTTTCCATAATGACAGCTCACAGTCCCCTTTCATTTCTGTCAACCCATAACATGTGAGTTTACCTTTGCACGTCTTTTTATTGATTTACGAGCATGTGAGACACCTTGCTCCTAGTTTACACTTTTTTCAATCCATTTTGTGTGCCCCGGCTGATATTTTCAGATTTCCTGCGAGGGGTAGGGACAACATTTCAACCCTTTTATACGTTAAGCCGGACGCGTCACTAGGCTGCTACTAGGTGCTCCACCACTTTGGTTAATCACAATAGCGGCTTCTGCTCGGCCTCAACGTGAGCCTCTTTCTTTGTGCGCTTTCTCTTGCCAATCACGGCTATTTCTTCGATGAAAGTTCTTCTAGTTTCACCAGAATTGCTGTCTGATTTTTTAGTTCCTGCATCTGCTCATCCTGTAATGTGGCAAGATAAGTCAATGTATGATGGTCGGTCTCGGCTTTGGATTCATTTTGAGCTTGAATAACGTTCTGTCCAACCATAATTATTGGCAAAAGTACCAGCTGTAGCACGGTTTGGGCGATGTAAGTTACCCAAATAATTACATCATTAGCCTTTATAACTGGAGGCAGCATTAAAAGGTCAATAAGTAAGAAGGCATAAGCACACCACATTGTACCAACGCCATTGGTAATCTTGACTGCAATCCGGTAATTAAACTTAGTGACGCCTTTAAGCTCCTTATTTAAAAGCTCTTTAGGATGTATAACGTGGGGGTGTTTTTTTAATGTTCTCATTAGAATACTCCTATACTTCTTTTGCTGATATTTTATCTGAGGCATGGATACTAATTCAACAACCATAAAAAGTCAATGGAGGCTTTTTATGTCCACTCCTTTTCTTGTGCAGATCTCTCAATTTCACGAACAATATCCATAGCTTCGGTAAAACCGTCGAATTTATCACCAGTATCAATAAGTGTTTCCCACTTGAAGAGTAACTTCTCGTTAAGTTCAGACCACATTTTCTGATAATCCATGTGCCAGCACCCCCTTCTATCTTTATTAACCTAATAGTATCTATTTGTGCCTGCCGCCTTAGTCCCAGAGTACTGAGGAATGGTTGGCCCTTGGGGCCGATAATTCACATTGTACAAAACTGCTGCGCGGGGCTTTTTGAGACCATAATTTATTAAGTTTTATGATATCATCTTTTCAGTATAATTCTAAATTTGAAAGAATGCTATTAAAGTTAAGAATCTTAGCATATTTGAGCTTATAAAAGCCACCGCGCAGCGGTTTAGTACAAGCTAAGTTATCGGACTCATATGGGATATTTTAATTGACGAAGAAATAAGTAAACAAATAAATCAAGACGGGCGGCCTATGATTGTAACTTTCTACTCCCCTATTTCCTCCACCCTCATCCCACTTTTCAATTCAAAAACAAAATGCGTTGGCATGAGAATTTCTATCTTCTCAACTTACGCATTAAATATATTTCTTCACAGGCTCTCTTTTAGCGAGCACAGCAAAAATTACCAACATTAATGAAAAAATTACATACTCTACATGTTCCCGTGATCGTTCTAAACCCCCAAACTCACTTACCAACCCCAACGACCATGTTCTCGCGTGCTTAGCTAGTCCTATTAACACTTCACACAATTCACACCGAAATCCCGGAACCCTTGCCACTGACCACTTTCAGCTGTGCTTTATTTGCAGACAACAGCAAGTCTCCACGTGCCTAGCAATAACCTATTGTTCAATTAGAAAACACACAAATAAACGTCCTACAAGGAACCGCTCAATTTGCATAAATCTTCATAGTCTTGCAAGATGCATTACTTCACAGGGTAACTAAGGAGCCTCTGGTACTCTGGGTTTTGCCCCCTCCCATTGGCTTACCTTGCTCTCTGAAACTCATCAGTGATCTGTTCCTTCCTCCTATTCAGGGCTCTCAGGAGCATCACGGTCCAGATTCCCTTCTCTGTCTCTATACTCATCTTATTAAGATCAAATGAGCCGTCAGTATTAAGTCTCAAGGGATATCTGGCTAAGAGCGTACAACTCTCTTTCCTTATATTAGACACCCAACTATCTTGAATTTTGAAACACAGATTAAATAACATCACAAAAGTCCCCTATAATTAGGTCAATACAATGCTCGGCACTGCAGTGTTAATAATAGTTTTCTGTAAGATTTTTATCCCGATTTTTTTACCAATATCTTGAATAGCTTTCAGTACTTCCTTCTTAACTACTCCCTTAACCACATTTCTAGTTAGGTTACCCCCTATCTTCATCCCAGCCTTTCCGGCAGCATCTGCAACCAAACCCCCAATCGCATACGCTAAAATAGTCAATATATCTTCCGGATCTTTCGGATCTAAGGTTATACCATGCACTTTCGCCAGATTAGCAACAAGCTGAAGTTGTATTCCTCACTAACATTACTGACTCTGCTGCGACAGCAGTTAGTGCCATTGCAACGTTAGCTGGTAATCCAAAGCCCCCTTCTGCTGCCGTGAATAAAGTAACAAGTTCGTCAATTGAAACGGTTGCGCCAACTGCCCCACCCAAGAGAGACGCGTTTTTACAAGCCACCAGTGTAAGCTTGTCTGAGATAACTTTCTCATCAGCGGTTGAATATTTGTTAGCAAAATGCTCAAAATTTGCGCGTTCATATCAATTTACAAAGCATTTACCCATCAGTTTCATTAACCAATCTCCACTTTTGAACGCTTGTATGCCTCCTAGCTTACATTCGTCCAGATCTAGTCACAACGCCAAAGAGGTAAACTCTCTCTACTCACCAATACGAGCTTTGATTAATCCTCTAGTAGTTTACTGTATTCTTTCTTTTTAAGAGATACCGTTAAGCCAGGAATTTCACGACAAAGACTATTTAGAAGCTTTTTCCGAAAGAAAATTGATACGATTTCCAGCAAAACTACAATAAGCCAAAATACCTGTGTCAATAGGAACAAAGCTCTGTCCGGAAGGCTAATATTCACAAATACAAATACAAATATTAATATCCAAATACCGCAAAGCAGGTAGTTAAAGACTCTATCAAAAACGTTGGAAAACTCAACTGAAATTAATCCATAAGAATTATGGAGTGAGTATATACCTTCAAACGAAAAATCCCAAAGTATAGGTACGAAATATTTGTCACCAGAAAAGAATACTACATCTTTCCTACCTGACACTTTGTATTCAGAAAGCCTATTCTCACTACAGAACTTCTCAACTATCTCTTTAAATTCATTGACTTCAATCAGAGATGTCTTAAAGTGTTTAGTTTTAGTTTTCATACCAATCTCCTAACGGCTAGTATCTCTAACCATCTAAGTCTAAAAACAATTTTATTCTACTAAGATAATTCCACATCCTTCCTTTAAATCCTCTCATGATAACGAAAAATAATCCAAGATAAGACAAAAAATGGCCAGACCGTCCAAACGATCTGGCAAATAAGTTCAGTAGCGACTTTGCACATATACTCACGCCCCGATTTGGGTTTAGCCCAGCTGGTACGGTAAGCTGTTCAAAAAATCACTTAGAACACTATTAAAGAATTCAGGATTATCCTGGTTTGCACAGTGGCCAGCATTGGGTATTACTGTATACTGACACTGGGGATCGCGAGCTGCCCATATAGGTGCTATTTTTTTTATATTTCCCGTCCTATCATGTTCTCCGTGCGTAAGCAAAAGTGGACATGTAATTTTATATTGTGCT
>JARLHU010000194.1 GCA_031292095.1 Desulfosporosinus sp. | reverse complement strand
GCTCTTTCTCCATACATATAGTATATCATTCATAGTGCTTAATATCTACGATATTAGGTGTATATCCAAGTACGTATAGTTAGATCGCCAATTCATCTCCCCATTGAAATAGGGGAGGATTCTTGGCAGATTGTCCTAAATTTGTCTTATGGTCTTCCATTTGTCCCATTCAGAACGTATTTTGAAGTTGTTAATTGAATAGTTATTCATATACTATTAATAATTCACCATATTTGTAATGGTCATAAACATTTTAAAGGTAGTGATAACATTGGTTCTGTATTTTGGTTTGTTTGTAGTTGTTTTTCTATGCGTATTAGAATTTTTCTCAATCTTATTGAAATTCTTTGGAGTACCTGAGGAGAAAGCGAAATTTCAAGTGATATCCATGGTAACTGGTGTTGGATTCACTACAAAGGAAAGTGAAATAATTACAAGAAACCCAAACGTAAGACTTATTGCACAGTTTATTATGATGACAGGTTATCTTGGTACAGCCACTTCTATATCATTTCTAATAAACATATTAAGAACGAAAGTCCAGCCACTAGATATTTTGATACTAATGATATTTCTAGTGACTCTATTGTGGTTACTCAGTAATAGGCATTTAACGATTTACATAGATATGGTATTTGAACGATTCATATTTAAGCAAATGAAAAAGAGAAGTAATAAAAGATTATATACAATGTTAAAACAGAACAGTGATTATGGATTGTACCAAATATATGTTAGAGGAACACACTTCTTGGTCGGTAAAGCATTGACAGACGCGCCCTTGAAGGAAAATAAAATCCAGGTGCTTAATGTTGATAAAGGGGACCAAATCATACCCTTTCCAGAGGCTGACTATGTCATCCAACAAGGCGATACCCTATTGGTTTACGGTAGAATAACCAATATTGTAAAATTCTTCGAACTGAAAAAGAAGCCCGTACAGATGCCTAATGAAAAATCTAATGAAGGCATATCTCTTTAGTTTGATATATCCCCCACCTCACCTAAGACACCCCAATCCAGCAACATCCCATTCAGGAAGCCGCCGGGTTGTGTTTGAGACTGGTTTATTGATGGCGTTAGTACTGGTGGGTAAATCTACTGATTCGGATTGTCTGCTCACTTCAGACGGCGGCCTTATCGTATTCACTCACTGAAGCCAGTGTTGATCGATTTCGTGAGCCCGCCCTTCAATTATTGCAATCACCGTTTCAATCATCATTGTCGTCTTCATCGAAGAAATCTTCCTCATCTAATACTATGCAATCAGAAACCCCTTTAAAGATATTGAAAGATTCAATATCTAATTCTAATGGTGCTAGTAATTCCATTTTGATAAGACCCACTAATAATTCTAGAGTTTCCTGATCAACGTCTGGGATAATCACTAAAGTAGCTTGAACTATATCACTAATGTGCAAATCTAAAGTACCTATTAATTCAAATTCTCCACCCATGATTATTGAATATCGTTCGCTATTAGGCGTTCTTACATCTCTAATAAAGCGCGGCATAAATACCGTAGGAGTTTTTCTATTTCCTTTATAAACTTTAAAATCTCGAACATTCTCCTTCATCGCATAAACAACCTCTCTATTCCATCAACAGTGAACTAGCTGTTTTATAGAATCAACTAATTCTGGTGGAATTATACCTTCATAATTTAGTGAATATGTGACCATATCAATTCCCCTTTTAATCTTTTCAATAAATTATCGAACAATTTAACGCTAAAGCCAGGTTGTATTTACTTCGATAGCTAAGAGTTGGGAATAATTTTATGGTTGACTCCTGCAAATACTCTTACGCACAGGTTAAGACGCCACCCCGGCGTGGGCAACGCTATAAACGGCCCGAGCATCATCTTCCATGGCAGGATACCAGTCATTCTCATATATAAGTTAATGTCAAATACTTTGCACATGGTAAGCCTACATGAGCTGTGAGATAATACCTTCATCAAGCTGATTGGAGGTATTGCAAGTGTCAGGGGACAAATTAGAATTTCGCTACAGTCAAATTAATTCCTTTAAAGAATCCGGCATGTCCGTAGCAGCATGGTGTAAGGAAAACCAAATGAAGGCCCCCACTCTACGTTACTGGCTCCACAAGATTAATGTAGGAGAAAATACTAACCCAATTGGAGACGGCTGGGTGTCTATTGCAGTGAATAATCCTGTACATACCGAGGTTCCGCCAATTGTTATTAAAGTTGGAGCATTTTCCATAGAAATTCAGCACGGTTTTGACCGTTCCACTTTGACAGATGTTATTGCTACCATCCATGGATTATGCTAGAAACCTCATTCGGTCAGAACATCTATCTTTCGACCTCGCCATGTGATATGCGAAAATCAATAGAAGGTCTTAGTGCTATCGTACAGCTTAAATTCAAGCTTGATCTCTTTGCCGACTGTCTTTACGTATTCTGCAATAAAAAAGGTGATAAGTTAAAATGTTTAAGATGGCAGAATAACGGTTGGTGGCTCTATTACCGCAAGTTAAGCAAAGGAACTTTCAAATGGAAGTTTGATCAAAACCGTACCGTCATAACAGTTTCAGAACGAGAATTTCGCTGGCTCTTAGATGGTCTTTCCATGGATTAACCCCATGCCCACAAAGAGGTAAAACAGAAAATTTTCATCTAGTTTTTGCAACTGAAAAACAACCCAACTATTCTTAAAAATAAGCCAAATTTCGGCGATTTTGACCCATATTCAAGCGATTTTACTGTCGATTTCTATCTGTTTCTGATATAATATAAGTATGAATACGCCGATTAAACTACCTGAAAACACACAACCGAATTATTATATAATGTCCCGCCAGGAGCTTATTAATATCTGTCGTGAGCAGGCAAAACTTCTGGAGGAAATGAGTCGAAACATTAAGTGGATGATGGAACAGATAAAACTATCCAACAAAAACCGTTTTGGTTCTTCTTCCGATTCTGCAGCCTACCCAGAAGGCTATGAGCAGCCATCCTTCTTTAACGAAGCAGAAGCTTTGGCAAATCCAGGCGCTGCTGAACCCTCCTTGGAGGATTCTGTAGCAAAACCAGAGCGAAAGAAAAAGAAAAAGGGTAAGAAAGAACGGGATCTTTCCGGTCTTCCTGTAACCGTCATCGAGCATGAACTTTCGGAGGAGCAAAAAAGCTGCCCCGAATGCAGTAATGCTCTCCACGATATGAAGGTGGAAATCACAAGGATTCTAAAGTTTGTCCCCTCCCATATGGAAGTGGAAGAACACCGTCGGCATGTATATACCTGTCGCAATTGTGAGCAAACCCAGGAGGAAGGAACTAAAATTCCATTTATCCGGGCCGATATGTTGCAGCAACCTATTCCCGGCAGTTTTGCCAGCGCAGAACTGATCGCGGCCATCCTAAACGGAAAATATGTCAACGCTATGCCCCTTGCACGTCAGGAAAAAGAATTTGAATGCCATGAGGTTGCCATATCGAGACAGACCATGTCCAACTGGATACTAAAGTGTGCTGAGGATTATTTCTCAATAATATACAACCACATGCGTGTAACCCTTCTTAATAAAGAGGTTTTACATGCTGACGAAACGTACGTTCAGGTTGTTAGGGAACCTGGTCGTGAGGCCAAAAGCAAAAGCTACATGTGGACGTATTGCACAGGCATCCATGACTTGCCCATCGTCTACTTCGAATATCATCAAAGCAGAGCTTTCGAATCTGCCGAGGAATTCCTTAAGGGATACAAGGGGTATCTCCACACCGATGGGTATGAGGTCTATCATAAATTAAACTCCGACATAACGGTCGTTGGGTGCCTCGCTCATATACGACGGCGGTTCACGGATTGTATCCAGTCTCTTTCGGAAGAGGAAAAGAAAACAACCTTTTCTTATGAGGGACTTCAGTTCTGTGACAACATCTTTCATATAGATAAAAAGTTAAAGGATTACTCTGATAAAGAACGTTATCAAAAACGTCTTACCCTGCTGAAACCGGTAATGGACGCTTTTTTGGTGTGGCTTAAAAAGATGAAGCAAATGGCTGTTCCTAAAACCCATTTCTATGAAGCGGTAAACTATGCTCTGAACCAGTGGACGTATTTTCAAAATGTTCTTTTAGACGGACGGCTTGAACTTTCAAATAATTTGGTATTATCCTCCGGAAAATATAATCCTCAGGATTTGCTGAAAATTCTTGATATAAGCGGAGTTCCTGCCTGAATCCTGAGGATTATGTTTACACACTTCATCAATGACATAGGATACTGATAGTTAAACTGCAAGGAGGGTTATCATGTATCTATGTTATGATGAAGCAGTTCAAGTCGGGCTCAACGCATATCGCACGCTTGAATATGCAGGTAGCTGCCGTTCTGCTTTCCGGGTTGCCTCTAGGGAGTTTAAAGGATATATGGAAGATATCAGTCTTCCGTATTCCCCTGAGCTTTCCCGACGGTGGGTTAATGACAGTAAAGAACATTGGAATCACCACAAACTCAAAAGTTCAAGAAAAGCTATGAGCGTACTGGCAGACATCATAGAACACAGTTGTGTAACCACGAGTCTGCAAACTAAAATTGAACGAACTCCACCTTACACCCAGCTTCCAAGTTGGAGCAGAACATTCGTGGACAGCTATCTTGCAACGTTACCTTGCTCCTATGGGACTTCATGCCTGACCCAGATAAGAAACGCTTGCTCGCGTTTCTTTTTATTTTTGGAGTTTACAGGCATAAACCAGCCTAATGAGATTACTCATGACCTTGTCAAATCATTTTTTATCAAAGATATCCACATGTCATCAAAGTCTAAGGATCGATACAACAATGAAATTAGCCACTGTCTTATGTACATGGCTGACCAGGGACTAATTCCCAAAACCGTAGGACTTGCACTCAACAAATTTGTTATTCCCGACCTGATTATTGTTGCGGAATTACCGGAATCAGAGTGTCATGGATTCTCGAGATTTTTCAATACAGTTGAGAAAGATATCTCCCGGTCGATGGCGGACTATGACGCGGCTTCTAAGCAACTCACCGATATACATAAAAATCGAAACTATTCGTCTACTATTCGAAATGTGACTTCACAGGCTACAAGAGATTTTAGAGTATTCATGGAGGCGAACTTATTCGCGTATTCCAATGATTTGGCTCTGGAATGGCTTGAGTTTCAGAGAGTAAAATGGTCCCGAGCAAAGTACCTGGGCTTTCGAAGGGTTCTTTTAAGCATTCATGAGATTTTGTGCACGGGAACTCTGTCAACCCGTTGCTTTTCAACACATGAGCCAAAATATTCACTTCCTGGATGGGGTGATGACTTGTTGTCCCAGTATCTCAGGGAGAGAGAACGTGAAGGCTGCGCCGATTCCACCCTGGACATGATACACAGTTCTTGTTCCCGTTTCCTTGTTTTTTTAGATAATCGCAGTATTGTCAGTGAAATGGGGATTACGCCTGTAGTTATTAAGGATTTTCAGGTTCAAGATAAACACAGTACCGTGGAAGGAAAGAACGCCTACGCAATTAAGATTCGGGGTTTTCTCAGGTTTCTTGCCAGAAAGGGGCTGGTACCTGAGACCCTAGAACTTGCGTTGTCTACAGAAATGGCCCCGCACACTTCTATCGTAACGACCCTTTCAGATAAGCAAATCGACGCGATCTATACCTTTCGCCAAAACGTTGACCGACCGATCGAGTTGAGAAATTCCGCAATTATTATGTTGGGGCTCAGAATGGGTTTAAGAGCCTCCGACATTGCAAACCTCAAACTCACCGATATCTCATGGAAAGAGAGTTCAATCTCTTTTATTCAGCAGAAAACAGGTGTACATTTAACATTACCCTTACCTGTTGATGTGGGCAACAGCCTGTACCGTTACCTATGTGTTGGTAGACCCCAAAGCAATTCTCACCAGATCTTCGTTCATCACCGGGCTCCCTATTGCAGATTTGGAAGGTTTAACTTTGGAAGGTTATTGCAAGCATCGGTAACCTCTCAGTGCGAGAGTGTAGCGATCCATGGTTTCCACGTGACCAGAAAAACATTTGCTTCAAAGCTTCTGGCAACGGGCAATCCGGTGACGACCATCGCTGCAGCACTGGGACATGTGGGCGTCGATTCGGTTGATGAGTATCTTGCCACCAACGAAGATCAAATGCGTTTATGTGCCCTTGGATTAAAGGGTATTGGCTATTCCGGAGGGTTCAGTCTATGAAATATTATGAGTATCAGAGTCAATTGGCTCCGTATATTTCAGGCCTGATCCGGCAAAAACGGGCTGATGGCTATAGCTACGAATTCGAAGCGTATATGTTGGGACACTTTGATCGATTCTGTATCAAAAACGGATATGATCATGGCTGTTTGACAAGAGATCTAGTGATGGCCTGGGCTGAGCAAAGGCCGACAGAAAGTAAAAATTATCGCAACCAGAGGGTTTCTTTTGTTAGGCAGTTAGCTCTGCATATAATCTCTTTGAATAGGGAGGCCTACATTCCCCGCTCGTTTGAGTCCAACGCAATTTCAGTCCCGCACATTCTATCACTCGACGAACTCCATGAGTTTTACAAGGTTGTTGACCGTTTCCTTCCTTTCCAGTCAAAATTTCAGCGTTTCTCATTATCCTACAGTGTGTTGTTCAGGCTATTCTACTGCTGTGGGCTGCGGTTGTCCGAAGGTTGTTATCTGAAACGATTCGCAGTCAATCTCGAAGATGGCTATCTTTCCATCTACCAGTCAAAGGGGCATAAGGACCGAGTGGTTTTCATGTCTGAAGACATGCTACAAATGTGCAAGAGCTATGACAGGCTCATGCAGAAACTGGTGCCTGACAGGGAGTGGTTCTTCCCGGGACGGAATGAATCCAGACCATTTCAGAAAACGAGCATTGATAAAAAGTTCAGCAATTTCTGGAATATGACTCCTTATGTGGGGAAGGTTGATAAAAAACCTACTGTCCATTCGCTTCGGCACACCTATGTGGTGACAAAAATGAACGATTGGATGAACGAAGGCAAGAACTTCGAAGCCATGATGCCGTATTTGAGCCGGTATCTTGGACATACCTCAATCGATGGAACACATTATTATTATCATCAGGCTGTATCCGCATTTGAGATCGTCAGAAAGCACGACAGTATCGCTGACAGGGTTATCCCAGAGGTGGTCCCCTATGAAGAATAGCAACAGTAATCTGTTTTTCTCGATGACCTATGAGTTTCTTGACCTGTATATTGTTTGCGCTAGCGCAAACAGTCCAAAAGCTGACGGGATTGCCTGACAGAAAATTGCCAGATATAATGACCATATCATAGTAAAGGAAAAAGATGTCTCCATATAACGTGATCCTGC
>JARLHU010000193.1 GCA_031292095.1 Desulfosporosinus sp. | reverse complement strand
CCAGTGAGCCAAGGTCCCCTCTCGCCATCCTTGGCTACGGGGACACTAGACCATCCATGGTCGTCGGATGGCTCATCTGGCGGGCACCCCGCTCCCCAAAGCCGGGAGCTTGAACGGTTAGTTTGCTCTGCGTCGTAAGACTGAGCGCCGGGTCACACAAGTCCCACAAATTCCTGTAATATCGAATTCGCCACAAAAGAAAACTTAGGATTTAGGCGTAAATAGTCACCCTGAAACGCAAAAACATCTTTATGTCTATAGCGTTCCAATACATCTCTATAAATATCCCTCAGATCAACTCCAAAATCATTTCTAAACGATATTATATTAACCCCTTCCTGGAGGCGTAACCCCAAAATCATGCGTTCCGCCATACACTCGCGCAAAGTTAAGCTTTCCTGTCCGGCTTCTTCGACGGGGTTTTGTCCGTTTTGAAGGTGACTTTGATAAGTACGTACTTCTTCGACATTTTTCCAACGCACCCGGTTTAGACAAGATACTCCACCCGGGCCTAACCCCAGATAATCCTCTCCCCGCCAATAACCTAAATTATGCTGACATTCATACCCCGCTCGAGCAAAGTTCGATGTTTCATACTGCGAGTACCCTGCCCGTTTTAACCGTAGCACAGCCCATTCCTGCATCTCTGCTTGTAAATCATCGTCGGGAAGCCAATCACCCTGTATTGTTGTGATAGGATCACACCGTAGTTGAGAGTCTATTTTAACTTTTTCTGTCCGATCTGTCTGATCTATCTGATCATTCAAGCCTTCTTTATACCGCTTATAGAGGGGCGTTCCTTCTTCTAACATTAATCCATAAAGGGATAAATGTTCAGGCGAATACGAAAGAGCCACCTCTACGGACGCCTGCCACATAGCCATATCCTGCGTAGGGAGTCCAAACATCAGGTCCAGATTTAGGTTATCAAACCCTGCCGTTCGCAAACGTTTGATCGCTTCGCGAGCTTCTTGAGCGGTATGCATTCGTCCCACAGCGCTTAATAATTTATCATCGAAGGCCTGTACTCCGAGAGAGAAACGGTTGATCCCGAAGCGTCGCAAGATAGCTAACTTTGCTGCTGTAATGGTTCCCGGATTCCCTTCAATGGTGCGCTCAGCCGAAGGTTTTAAACGAAAATGACGCTGAATCATTGCCATTAAACGCTCTAGGTCCATATCCTGTAACGCCGTCGGCGTGCCACCACCGATAAAAAGAGAAGTTACCTCTTGGGGGGCACCTTCGCACCGCTTCGTCATTTCGACTTCTAGACCCTCTAAATACAAGACTATAAGATCCTTAGGCGAATTAACCAGTGAATGAGAATAAAATGCACAGTAATCACATTTCCGAACACAAAATGGTACGTGAATATACAAGGACGGCAGACGTGTAGGGGCACGATGCATCGCGCCCCTACATATCGTCGTGTCTTCATCCAACTTCGTACCTACATTTATCGTAGCATCTATATCTATCGTCGTATCTCTGTTCATCATCATGTCCCTATCCCTCGTCGTATCTCTATCCCTCATCGTGCCTTTAGTCTTCAATCTGCAAGACTGCCATAAAAGCATCCTGAGGTATTGCCACGTTTCCCACTTGCTTCATACGCTTTTTCCCCGCTTTTTGTTTCTCAAGTAGTTTACGTTTTCGAGAAATATCCCCACCATAACATTTGGACAAAACATCTTTCCGCATAGCACTAACAGTCTCGCGGGCAATAACTTTATTCCCGATCACCGATTGGATAGGAATTTCGAACATCTGTCTCGGAATAATTCCGCGCAGCTTCTCCACAAGTTTCCGGCCTCGATTATAAGACTTCGCTCGATGAACGATGAATGAGAGTGCATCCACCATTTCACCGTTGAGTAAGACATCAATTTTAACTAAATCCGTCTCTTTATAACCGCTTAGCTCATAGTCCAGAGACGCATAGCCTTTGGTTCGTGATTTCAGTTGATCGAAGTAATCGAACACAATTTCACTGAGCGGGAGTTCATAGATCAGTTTCACCCGACTCTTGGATACGTAGTCCATGGCAATATACGTTCCACGCTTTTCTTGATTGAGTTCCATGATCGCTCCCACATACTCCGAGGGTACCAAAACCGTCGCTTTCACAATGGGTTCTTCAATACTAGCTATTGCTTCGACAGGGGGAAGATTGGAGGGATTATCTATGCTTACAACTTCTCCCTTTATGGTGTTGACATTATAAATAACGCTGGGGGCTGTCGTAATCATATTAAGGTCATATTCACGTTCCAGACGTTCCTGCACAATCTCCATGTGCAGTAAGCCGAGAAATCCGCACCGAAAACCAAAACCCAGAGCGACTGAAGTTTCCGGTTCAAAGGCCAAACTGGCATCGTTCAAATGGAGCTTTTCCAAGGAATCGCGCAGTCGGTTATAATCGCTAGAATCAACCGGGTAAAGTCCACAAAACACCATTGGAGTGGCTTGTCTGTAACCAGGAAGCGGATCAGAGGCAGAATTTTCGGCATCGGTGATCGTATCACCCACCTGAGTATCCTTAACATTTTTAATACTCGCAGCGATAAATCCAACTTGCCCAGCCTTAAGTTCCTCGATTATCCGCATGGCAGGCGCAAACACGCCTACTTCCGTCACTTCAAAAACTTTTCCCGTGGCCATCATTTTCATCTTTGTGCCTTTAGAGACACTTCCCTCAACAATTCGAACGTACGAAATAGCCCCTTTATAAGCGTCAAATTTAGAGTCAAAAATCAGAGCTTTCAAAGGAGCCTGATCTTCTCCTAAGGGTGCCGGAACAGTCGTCACAATCCTTTCCAGAATCTCTTCGATCCCAATTCCGGTCTTGGCCGAAGCTAGAATTGCCTCACTGGCATCTAAGCCAATCACATCTTCAATTTCTTGCTTAACACGCTCCGGCTCCGCGCTAGGGAGGTCAATTTTATTGATCACTGAAATAATCTCCAGATTATTTTCTAAGGCTAGATACACATTGGCTAGGGTTTGGGCCTCAATCCCTTGGACCGCATCGACCACTAACAACGCGCCCTCACAAGCCGCCAAACTGCGGGATACCTCGTAGGTGAAGTCCACGTGACCCGGCGTATCAATGAGATTCAGTTCGTAAACCTCTCCGTCATGGGCCTTATAGCTTAACTGCACTGCTTGCAGTTTAATAGTAATCCCACGCTCACGTTCCAGATCCATGGAATCAAGGACTTGCTCTTCCATCTCCCGTTTACTCAAAGCCCCGGTATATTCAATCAGCCGATCGGCCAACGTGGATTTACCATGATCGATATGCGCGATAATAGAGAAATTTCGTATCTTTTGTGAAGCCTGTGCCACGGTCTTGCCCTCATTTCTATAATTCAAAAGTACAGGCACGATGCCTCGTGCCCTTACTTGCATTCTAAACAGTAAGTATATCAGATTCAAGGGGAATTCCGCAAGAATTTACAAACGTAAAAAACGCAAATGGGCACGATGCTTCGTGCCCCTACACGTCAAAAACAAAACCTTCTTGTTATAGTGGCACGATGCATCGTGTCCTATTTCAAGAAGGTTTTTGGCTTTTAGCTTTTCTCTTTGTTTTAGCATGTTACAACGATTCCCAAGATATCTTCTTCTTCCAAGGGCCTTTTGAGTTGATAGGTTTGATGTAAGATTTTTATTAATAGTTCATCGATGGTTTCTTGATCTAATTCAATTCCTTTTGCTCTCAATAAACGCAAGATGGTCTTACGGCCGGAGTATTTCCCAAAGGAAGTGGAATGCTCCCTTCCTACGCTTTCAGGTGGATAGGTTTGGTAGTTAGCAAAGTCTTTCTGTATTCCGTCGATGTGAATGGAAGAAGTATGGGTAAAAACGTCTTCTCCTATAACGGGTTTAGACCGTGGAATTTTACGATCTGTTGCCAAACTCACCATTAACCCAATTGAATTCAAACGCTTCAAATCAAGTCTTACCTCTTGATTAAGACTATATTTCAGTGCCACAGCCACCTCCTCGAGTGGGGTATTTCCAGCCCTTTCGCCCAATCCTCCAACCGTTACACTTACAGCTTTAAAACCTGCTTGAACTGCGGCGAGAGAATTAGCCGTCGCCATTCCCAAATCATTATGCGCATGAAACTCCAAGGGAATAGTAGCTATCTTCACTAATTCTTGCAAAGTAAAAAATACTTTAAGAGGATCAAGGATTCCCAGAGTATCTGCAAAACGTACCCGATTAACTCCTAACTTATGAGCCTCCGCTAGAATCTCTGCGAGAAATGAAAACTCAGCTCTGCTGGCATCTTCCAAACCAAGGACAATATAACCTACTTCTTTTTTGGCATCAAGAACACATTGTCCCATTTGATCAAGTACCCAAGCACGATCTTTTCTTAATTTATTTTTTATTTGTTGATCTGAGGTGGGGATGGAGATGGCGACTCCCTCAACCTGCGTTCGGTAACTTGCCTGGAGATCCGAGAGGACGGCACGGTTCCAAGTGATCATACGAACTGGCAATTGTAGCGCGGCTAACTGGGAAATTGATTTAATTTCTGCCCCCCCCATCGCGGGCACGCCCACTTCCAGTTCATCGATTCCCGCATCCGCCAAAGCCCTGGCAATCATTTCTTTTTCTGGCAGACCGAACGCTACACCGGGGGCTTGCTCACCATCTCTTAAGGTAGTATCGCATAATAGAACCCTCTGTTCCATGTTCAACAACCCCTTTTCATTATCATTAGAGCAAGCCAATCGCATCGGCACGGCATTGTTGACAGTGTTTCATCTGGGGTAGAATTGCACCAAGACTGTCACGACCATTGGCTAACTGTTCTTTCGTTGGAGCAATAATGTGGGCGAGTTTCCCTTGGGGAATCAAAGGCATTATATTGTGAATGTGGGCACCTCTTTTCTTGATTTCCAGGCCCAAGCTGTATAAAAGCTGATCGTTGACACCAGGAATAAGCACAGTGTTGATTTTCACGGTCATTCCGGCCTCGGCAGCTAACTTAATCCCCTCTAGTTGATTCTTAATCAAGATCCTTGCCGCATCCGGGCCGATCAACGTTTGCCCTTTCCAGCGGACATAGCTGTAAATTTTGGCTCCCACTTGCTCATCAAGGGTATTAAGGGTGACTGTCACGTGAGACACCCCGATATCCACTAATTCAGCGATTTTCTCAGGTAAAAGCAGACCATTCGTGCTTAAACATAGGATCATCTCCGGAAAGTTTCGTTTTACCCCTCTCATGGTTTCATAGGTTGCTTTGTTTGCTAATGGTTCACCTGGTCCTGCAATTCCGACAACGGTCAGCTTTGATCCGATATCAGAGGCTTTGGCCTTAAGAACGGTTTCCAGCGCCTCGTCAGAGGTTTGCACCCTACTGGTGACACCTGGACGGGATTCATTAGCACAATCGAATTTGCGCACACAATAATTGCAAGAAATGTTACACCCCGGCGCTACGGCCAGGTGGATTCGTCCAGTATTACCATGCCCTTTGGTTGAGAAACAGGGATGACCAAGATTCAGGTTCGGAGTATTCATATTTCCTTGCGTACACTCTTTATGCATGTTAATCCCTCCATTCGTTTATCTATTTCGTTTATCTATTTCGTTTACCCACTTCCAAGGCTCCTAACTTACAAACACTCGAGCCTCGTGCTCCGAACTTCGCTCTTCGCACCTCGCAATTTAACCTGTTATTTCCTTAAAGGTATGACAATGACGTATGCAGATACTCCCGCAAGCTCGACAGCCGATGCATTGGTCTTTATTGGCAATGATTGCCACGTGCCGCTCTGTCCCCTCATCATCTTCAAAACTTTCCAGCCCTAAGCATTTTTGCACGCATAATTTCACACAACGCCCACAACCGAGACAGAGGGCTTTATCGATCTCTTCCACAAACTGCGGAGTCCAAGGTAATCCGCCATAGGTTTTATAAATTAGTACTTCACTCACGTTTAATTCTACCTCCTTCTGTAAGTTAGGATCATCGATCGTCTTCTCTGGTTTCTTCAGCTCATCTCTATATTATAGTTCACTGTCACCCAATTTCTTTTTTAACCACGGCGGTAGCTTTTTGGAAAGCAGTAATTGGTTCATTCTGTTGAGTTCATCTTCGATTGGCGTTCCTTCTGGCACTTTCAAAGGATGAATGCCACATTGCACTAGACGGGCTGCCGCGGGACCGCCGATCTGAGTGCAATAAACGATGGCGCACTCTTTGAGAATGTTGATCCGAGCAAAGACTTTATCAACTTTATCGACGGATTCATCCACGTCATCCGTAGCAAGTGATGTATGGATAATCCCTTGTTCACCTCCAGTAAACTTATACATTTCAAACGCAGGTGCGGCGGCAAAATGCGAGTCAATTGTTTTCCCATCACTACTGGCAAAAGCTATAAGCATACCTGTCCCCTCCCTAACCTAATGAATTCAACATGTCAAACAAAAATTGTTGCGTCCCTTCATAACCAATCCAACGTTTTTGTGGATAGCCAACACGGTCAAATACAGGCAACCCTGCTCTCAAATGAGGGATCTTAAGCAACCCTGCAGCTTGACGTCCATTGGAATTGGCAATAATTAAATTACTTTGACCGGCTCGTTCCTCGAGCGTTTCCAGGTCTCCCACTTCAATCGGAATCGATGTGGAGGATAGTCTGTGGATGCCCGCTTGGGAAGCCGCCAGGGCTACAGAGATCTCTGACCCCACCTCAACTAAGCAAGAGGCTAAGCTGTACAGTAAATCCATTTCCAAGGCGATGGCAATCTTTTGACCGCCGAGTTGGTCATGATAGTCGGCCAGCGTATCCAACAAGCGGCTTCTTTGCCGTAGTAGCTTCTCCGGTATCGGCTTACCCGAAATTTTCGCTAGAGTTAAAACAAACGTATCTGTCGCGGTGAGGCCAGTTAAGGACGGAAAGTTATAATGGGGAATTTCATACGCTTGCTTGAGGATTTCTCCGGCTTTCTCCATACTCAGTCCCAACGATAAACAAGCACTGCATTTTGCCAACCGCTGAAAATCTTCGAGTAAGGTTCCACCCTGAACCACCGGGGCAGCTTCCAGTTCGGCGTGCCCATCCAGAGAAATAGAAAGGTCCGGAATGGTAATCGGCCTAAATCCGAATTCCACCACAAGCTCTTTTAGTTCATCCACATCGCCAGGAGTTAAATGACAACCTGGTAGCAAGGCGATCGTTGGGGCTTCCTCAGAATAGGAGGATACCAACGTCTTGTTTGGATGTCCGGCCAAGGTCTTAAGCAGCGCCTCTACTGTCAGCTGATAACCTTCTTGCATGGAACCGATATAATCCGCCGTACTGGCCAAAACAACCGGCATATCATCTAAATCTGGTCTTTCTATACGCAGGCTAGCCAGTGCACTCACCATGTCGTCACCAAAGGTTTCGGTTAACCCCGTACTCATCACTCCGATAATTTGCGGTTTATATTTGTCGGCTGCCACGGCAATCCCTTTTTTAAGATGTTCCCAACCGCCAAAAATGACCGAATCTTCTAAAAGGGCGGTGGAATTGAGGGGTATCGGTTCCTTATAGTGCCTGGAAAGCTGTAAGCGAATGAACGAGGAACATCCCTGAGAACCATGGAGCAAGGCTAAAAGTCCATTGACGCCGAGGTAAGCAAGAGTCGCCCCAAGAGCAGGGCTGTTTTTCTGCGGGTTTCCTTCATAATGTCTTGTTTTAGTCATCTTGTTCACCCTCCTTCGGCGGAAATTCCTGTTTTAATAGCCCCCAAACAGGACTAAGCACTGTTCGCGTTAAAGTCTCTGCAAACGTTACCATCCCCTGATAACCGGCATAAGGTAGTTTGCGACCGTGGTTAATATCCAAAAAAGGTGTTCTGGTTTTATGCGCCAGATATTTAGTTTTTCCTCCGGCTACGATAAGATCTGGTTTTTTCTCGGCAATAATTTTCAAAAAGCCTGCTGAACTTGTATCTTCGATAATCTGGGCTGAAGGATCCATCAGTTCTTTCATGCGCTGGAAATCCTCCGGTGTGGAGTTTTGGGTTCCACCCGCTAAGATGTTGATCCCTAATTCGGCTAAGGTAGACACCATCGACCAGGTCTTAACCCCGCCCGTAAACAGAATGGCCTGTTTACCTTGCAGTAACTCTTTGTAGCCTGCAATGATCTTTCGAGTTTCCTCTTCCTTCTGTTTTACATAGACTAAGGTTCTCTCAATCAAATCAGGGTCACCGAGTGCTGTAGCGATCTTGACCAGCGTTTCCGAGGTGTCATGAATCCCGTAAAACGATCCCTCCATAAACGGTATCCCATAGCGGATTTCCATTTTACGAACTAAATTAGTCAAGCTTTTAGAACAGATCAGTACGTTAAGACTCGCCCTGTGAGCGGAACGTAAATCATCGAATTTGGCATCCCCGGTAATGGCCGTTTGCAGTGTGATCCCTAAGTTTTTTAAGTCTGGAATCACTCCCCAAAGATCTCCGGCAATGTTATACTCCCCAATTAGGTTAATGGAAAGAGGAATCTTCTCGTCAGAAACATCCCCTGAGCCGATAACCCGATCAAATAAGACTTCCCCTGCAATTCGATTGCCAATATTTTTGTCCCCTAAATAGCCTGGGCAATTAACTGCAATCACTGGAATGGTCAGTTTAGCTTCCGCTTCTTGGCAAATTTTGTCGACATCATCCCCAATCAGGGAGGAAACACAAGTCGCGTAGACAAAGATTGCTTTGGGATTATGTCTAGCGGCGATTTCCAAAATCGACTCTCTCAGCTTACTCTCTCCGCCGTAAACGACATCATTTTCCATAATGTCTGTGGTCAATCCCCGTCGGTAGAGCTGGGAACCAGAGGAGCGAGCTCCCCGGTTATCCCAAGAGTTTCCTGCACAAGCAATCGGTCCATGCACAAGATGAGCAACATCCGTAATCGGCATAAGCACAACTCGTGCCCCATCATATGCGCAACTGCGCTCAGCGCCTTCGCCGGGCAGGGCCTTCATGCATAATTTGGGCGAACCCGCATCTGACATACACTTTTTATCTTTGAGATCCAATTTCGTAAGATTGGTGAACATGAAGCACCCCTCCGTTCTTTAACGCATCATTTCAAAGTATGGGTCCGAAGAAGTCCTATCCAACTCCTCCATAAACGTATTGACGATCATTGTGATTAAATTAATAACTCCGGCATAACCGATGATTGGATAACGATGAAGATTCACTCGATCCGTGATCGGAAAGCCGACTCTGACCAGCGGAATATCGGCGTCACGAGCAGCCCACTTGCCATGGGAGTCACCGATTAACATATCCACGGGTTCCGTAACCAGCAGGGAGCGGAGGTGCCAAAGGTCTTTGCCCGCATAGAGTGTGGCTTGTTGACCGTAAGGACTGGAGGTTAGTAAACTTTCCATAGCTTTCTTAAATAAGGGGGTAGAATTTGTGCAGACGATATGGACCGGTTCTGCCCCCATTTCAAGTAGAAACGAGACGAGTCCCATCAGGAGATCTGGGTCACCAAACAGAGCAAATCGTTTGCCATGCATATATTGATGCGAATCCGTCATGGCATCTAGGGAACGTCCCCGTTCAATGGTTATTTCTTCTGGAACGTCCTTGCCAGTAAATTTAGCAACAGCTTCTATGAATTTGTCCGTGCCCGCGATCCCGATCGGCATATTCAAGGCTTCGACCGGAACTTCCAAACTGGCCAGATATTTACGGGTTGTCGGCGTTGAGTACGTCTGGAGGCATAAATAACTTGCAGCGTTCAAAGCTTCATTCATTTCCGTAAAGGGCGTCCCCCCAGGGTATAATTCGTAGGTGCCCAAATTTGGAGAATCCACAACATCGCTATAGTCGGGTAACAGAGTAAAAGGGGCCTCCATCACTTTGAGAAGTCGTTTATATTCACGGAGATTAGCCGTATAAGTGTCAAAACCCGGCACAACATAGAGTCTATCGTTGATTTTATCCTCCTGCCTGGGCGTTGCTAAACATTCTATGAGACCTTTGAGCATCGAGTCGTACCCTGTGATATGCGAACCCTTAAAACTCGGCGTATTGGCCAGTGCTACTGGAAAATCTTGCGGAATCGCACCTTGCTCCTTCGTATTACCTAAATAAGCTTTGATATCATCTCCAATAACCTCAGCCATACAGCTCGTAAAGATGGCGATCACCTTGGGGTCATAAACCGCATGAGCGTTCTTTAATCCTTCAATCATATTCCCCTGTCCACCAAAAACCGCAGAATCCTCGGTCATAGAATCCGAGACGGCCGCTACGGGTTCTCTAAAATGGCGGGATAATGTGCTGCGAAAATATGCGGTGCAACCTTGAGAACCATGAGTAAAGGGCAGGCATCCTTCAACCCCTAAGGCACAAAGCAAGGCGCCAAGGGGTTGGCATGCTTTGGCCGGGTTGATGACCAACTTTTCACGGGCAAAATTCTTTTCTCGATATTCTGCGGTATTCAGCCAAGCTTTTGTTGCCTTAGTACAAGTTTCCATTCTGTAACATCCTTTCTGCCTAATTTATTTAGTCCAAGGGGCTTTGATTGCTTTCCAAGTTGGGCTGTTAATGGCCATATCCATATCCCGAGCAAAAATGGGGAAACCTTCGTAACCGTGATAAGGACCTGAATAATCCCAGGAATGCATTTGACGGAAGGGAAGACCCATTTTCTCAAAGACATACTTTTCTTTGATTCCCGATCCCACCAAGTCTGGCTTGAGCTTCTTGACAAACTCTTCGAGCTCTAAAGCGGTCACATCGTCATAAATCAGGGTTCCCTCTTTTAAAGCAGGCAGGGTTTTCTCATAATCTTCAGCATGAGCAAATTCGTAACCCGTTCCGATAACCTCCATGCCCAAATCTTCATAAGCTCCCACAATGTGTCTTGGGCGCAGCCCGCCGACATACAACATGACGGTTTTTCCATCCAAGCGTGGGCGGTAGGTCTCGATCACTTTTTGCATCAAGGGTTCATACTTAGCGATCACCGCTAAGGCCTTTTCCATGATGCTGTCATCAAATTGAGCGGCAATCTTAAGAATCGATTCCTTAATCTTGGTCGGTCCGAAGAAATTGAATTCTATCCAAGGGGTTCCATAAGTTTCTTCCATATGTTTAGCAATATAATTCATACTTCTGAAACAGTGGATTAAATTAAGCTTGACCAGATGTCCATTCTGTAACATTTCCATCGTGGAGTCACCCGTCCAAATATTGACGACCTTTAAACCCATTTCTTCGAGGATTTTTTTACTAGCCCAAGCATCTCCGCCAATATTATAATCACCGATAATTCCAATATCGTACGGTCCAATTTCTCGGGCCGGACCTTTACCTAACAGATGATCTCGAATCGCATCGTTGGCGATATGATGACCAAGCGACTGACTTATGCCCCGGAATCCTTCACAACGAACCGGAATGATCGGCATGTTATGCTCCAGGCTCATGCGGCGAGCGACGCTTTCAATATCGTCTCCGATTAATCCAACAGGACACTCTGAGAGAATAGAAACTCCCTTAGCGTTCGGGAAAAGATCAACGACCTCGTGGATGATTTTCTCCAGCTTTTTGTCCCCACCGTAGATGATATCGCTTTCTTGGAAGTCTGAGGTGAAGAGAAAGGGCACAAAGTTGTCAACGCCGATTTCGCCTGCCGCTAAGTTCCGGCGGTTACCCCAAGAATAATAACCACATCCGACGGGTCCATGGGAAATATGCACGACATCCTTAACCGGCCCCCACACAACCCCTTTTGCCCCAGCATAAGCACACCCTCGTGCAGTCATGATCCCAGGAACTGTTTTCGAATTAGATTTAACTGCGCAACTGGCACACTCACTATCCTTAACCGCAATATGTTGTCTGCGATTCTTTTTGGCCTTTTCCGGATAAATCTCCAGAACGTCTTCCACGACTTGTTTTCTGAAGTCAATAGTCTCTTTTGTGCTCATAAAGCTGCCCTCCCTCATCTGTGTACTCACTCTAGCTGCGGATCTACATATCCATAATCCCGAATTCCATCATTAAATCTTCTAAGGCATCCATAGAAAGCGGCGTGGGGATCGTCATAAAGGTGTTATTCTCGATCTTTTTAGCCAGAGCTCGATACTCATCTGCCTGACTATGGGTTGGGTTATATTCGATTACAGTCATCTTACGCACTTCAGCGCGTTGCACCTCGTTATCCCGAGGCATAAAGTGAATCATTTGCGTGTTTAACTGTTTGGCCAAGGCTTCAATTAATTCGTGTTCTTTGTCTGTTTGACGACTGTTGCAAATCAAGCCCCCCAGACGAACAGTACCGGTTGTGGCGTACTTTAAAATCCCTTTAGAAATATTATTGGCTGCATACATGGCCATCATTTCACCGGAGGTGACAATATAAATCTCCTTAGCCTTATTCTCGCGAATCGGCATTGCAAACCCGCCACAAACCACGTCACCTAAAACATCGTAGAACACATAATCCGTATCCGCTGTGTAAGCACCGTTTTCTTCCAGGAAGTTAATTGCCGTAATAACTCCCCGACCAGCACACCCGACCCCTGGTTCTGGACCACCAGATTCTGCACATCGAACCCCTAAATACCCTTCCACCAAAACTTCGTCCAACTCTAAATCTTCAACCGTTCCTCGTTCACGCGCTAAGTCCATAACCGTCGTTTGTGCTTTACTATGCAAAATCAAGCGTGTGGAATCTGCCTTAGGGTCACAGCCAACAATCGTCACTTTCCTCCCCATTTCGGCTAGGGCGACGACAGTGTTTTGGGTTGTCGTCGATTTTCCTATGCCACCTTTGCCATAAATTGCGATTTGCCTCATGTCAATACAACTCCTCTATATCAATCTAATCTAATCTAAAATTTAAATCCCAATCTCAATCCCAATCTCAATCTCAATCTAAATGACAGCGTCTTTGCCAGTTTCCCCTGTGCGAACCCGCACAACTTCTTTCAACGGAATAACAAAGATTTTACCGTCCCCCATGTGCCCAGTCTGATTGGCTTTAATAATCACATCGACCACTTCTTCAACTTGATCATCCTGCACCACAATCGTTAACAACCGTTTAGGTATCCAATTAAATCTCGTACCATCAGCTAGTTCTTCACTCATAACCGCATTCAATTCTGGGTCAATTTCAGCAGCCCATCCTCCGATGCCGCCTTGTTTTCCGCGACCTTCAACACTTTGAATTGTCAGAGCAGGATAGCCGGCATCCTCAAACGCCTTCTTTGTGGCTGGAACCTGATGACGTCTGATCATCATCATTATTTCCTTCATAATTTACAACCCCTTTGTTCCTTTACTCACGGTATACGCCTCTTCGACTTCGGTCACGAAGACCTTGCCATCGCCCATGGTTCCCGTTTTAGCATTTTCAAGAATTACCGAAATAGCTTCATCCAACTTTTCATCTTCAATGACCAGCAGAAGAAGAGTCTTAGGAAACTCATCGTAAACTACGTCACCGATCCGAATTCCTTTTGTTCTACCACGGCCAAAAACGTGCATTTTTGTCAGCGAAGGCATTCCCGCCTGTGCCAAGGCCTCAGCGACGACATCTGTTTTATCCGGTCTTACAATTGCTCTAATCATTTTCATATAGTTCATCCTCCTTCAAATTTGAGTTAATTTCATTCGTAGCAAACCATAGGCTTGAATATGATGCCAACGCATCACCTCCCTCAATCAGTAATTATTGAAAACCTGGTTAAAATTACTTTCTGACTGGTAATAAAGAAAAAGACAAAGAGAGCCCTTAATTTTTATTAATTAAGGGCTCTCTAAAACACACTTTTCCGCTCCAAATCATCTAAGATTTGGTGCCCGGTTATGAAATTGTTCTTTTCTCAAAAATTTCTATATCGCTTTTCCACTTTAGACTCTAGTTCTCTCACTTTATACACTTTGTACTAATCTTACTAAGTCACTGACCACATTTAGATTTACTCTAATCGAAGATGCACACCACCCAATCCCACACTAAGGAAGGTTTCACTTTTCCATTTTGGAACTTGCAAGATGTACCCTCTTTTTTTAGAAACATAAAAAAACCCGCCAGATATCTCTAAGACATCTTGACGGCTTCATTGCCGAATATTTAACATCTGATGTTCTACACCTGAATGTTTAGCAAGTTCTTATTGCTATACTACCTTATAGTTTGTCGTTTGTCACTATCTAAAATAATCCATATCTGTTGCAAAGTCATATTATACATCCTTCTTTCGCCATATATTAGATCATTACGCCTTTTTACTCAATAATGTGTATTAAGCAACTTTGAAAACATGAATATTTCAGGGGTAGTCAGTCATCTATAACCACTAACCGCTGGTCAAGTTTCTGCGATAACCTTCCCTAATTCTGTAAGATCATAGCCGCCTAACCCTTGCAATTCAATCTTGAACTCGTCAGAACGGATTATTTCAAAAATTGCCTCAATGGCTGGATTGTTTATGTCTTCTTTTTTTATGATCATGTCATATTGCTCTTTTTGTATAGGTATAAAATCAATTCCTTGGACTTGCAAACATGCTTTTTCATTTCCGATGCCAAGGTCTGCATCTCCACGGGCAACAGTACTGGCAATGGCAAGATGAGACTGAGATTCTCTCAAATAGCCATTGATCGATCTACCTGAAATACCCAATTTGCGCAAGTGCTCATCCAGTAATATTCTTGTACCACTGCCTTTTTCACGGTTGATAATTATGATATCAGAGCGCCGTAAATCGTTCCAATCTTTAATGTTTTTCGGATTTCCTTTCGCTACATAGAAACCTTGCATACGACTGGCAAGTCGAACAACGACAGCTGGAGTTCCAGGAAGCATTCTTTCAATATACGGCACATTATATTCTCCGGTTTTACCATCCCACATATGAGCAGTAGCCACTTGTACCTCTCCTTGGTAAAGTGCATATACGGCGTTATAACTTCCTTCGTAGGAACGTAAGGCACGAACTCCGCTTGGCTGGCGGTCCAAGTAACGGCATAAAATATCTAAAATGACATCCTGACCTGATATGATAAAAGAGCTGCTTTTATCATGCGTTTCTTCATAGATAGGTGAAGATAAAAATTTAATTGGTTCAGGAGAAAATGTGCTGATGGGTTTGGCATCTTTTGTTTTGTTTTTATAGTTTTCCACATCCTCTAAATCGACACGTAATTTTTTCCCAACTCTGTAGGCATTCAATTCTCTAGATTTCATTAATTCATAAACTTTACTTTTAGAAATTCTCAATATGTCAGCAACTTCTTGCGGTGTTAAAGACGTATTTTCAATCATCTCATCACAACTAACCTTTCATCAACAATATAAGGAAATTAAAGCATCATTGAATGCAATTATACTTTAATAATCAAAATTTAAATTATATGATTTACAACAAACAGGGAAAATGCTTGCAGTTTGAGCAATCTGAACACTTATTTTTTAGCTTGTAATAAGTCTCAAGGTAATATTCAAAAGCAATGTAGCAACATGGTTCTTTATAGATGAACATGGCATAAATTGTAATCAATTTTTATAAAATTAATTATAATTTGTTTTCCTATTTTGTGCAATATGAAATATTCCCATTAATTTTAATTAAGTTGGGTTGGGTTGGTTGGCATTCATTTGCTCAAGTCATTTATAATTGAAACCGCCCTTTGCCCTCATCAGGGCCATTATCAAATAAGGCGCTTTCGCATCACCTTCCTTAAATAATTTATAAAAATCAAACCCAGATTCCTACTTGTGCAATTAAAGAAAACAAAGAGAGCCCTTAATTTCATATAATTAAGGGCTCTCTAAAACATTTTTCCGCAACAAATCCCCAATAGATTTGGCACCCGACTATACAATTGTACTCTTCTCCCAGAAATCTATATTACTTTATCACTCTAAACATTCTTATCACTAGATCACACTAATCGTGCAGGCACTCTTAACCTTATCTAATCAAAGATGCATAACTCCCAATCCTACACGTGCATGTTCCAATAAAGGATGGAGGGAAGAACGTCCATAAATTGCTACAGCCAACCATTCCGAATCCGATACTATCCCGATTTTCAACGCAAAACTGGCATTGCTGTTGGTATGAATAAAAATACTGTTGCTAGCTTCCAAGGTTGCATGGATTAGCGCGTGGATCTTGCGATCTTCTTTAGGAATGACACCTGTGTTAAAAGCTGTCGACATAACAGAATTCGTCAGTTTTCCAGTATGTTGAAGATTCGCTACCGTTCCACCAAGTTCCGTCACACCGCAACGCAGGTTAAACGATTCAATCAGGGATTTCTTAAGCTTATCCTCTTCCTCTCTTGTCTCTGACAAGGCTAATAGTATTGCTGACCGTTCTAAGGAAGGTCTCACTTTTTCCACACCAGAACTCTTCAAGATATGTCCTCCCTCCAGCAGCAACGTAGAAAAGCCGCCAGATATCATATAGACATCCCGACGGCTCCGTTGCCGAATGTTAATTACTAGGTGATATTGCTATCATACCTGATAATTTGCCGTTTGTCACTATGTAAGATATGCCTTATAGCTTGAAATATTGTATACATTTCGGTGACTAAATTGTGGTTTATTTCACTCCTAACGTGATCTAATCTTTCGTTGCACCAAACTCATTGTCTGATTAAACTCTTCCATTCTTAAAAGTTTCGCCATCCCCGCAAATACTAGCGCTCCAATAACAGTTCCTGTAACCAATACAATTATCGTAGCCAACACATGAACACCCATTAACGGGGTCAACCATTGCATCCAAACCCAAATTACGGTCGCCATCAGAAGTGATGCGATCAAAGATTTGAGACCTGTCCAAAACATATTCCAACCGTCCATTTGCCCTAACCGCTTACGCAACACATAAAACAAAAGTAACATATTTACAAATGCAGAAATGGTATCCGCAAAGGCCAGTCCTCCAACTGCGAGGGGTCGAATCAGTAAAAACATGGCCAATATGTCAATTGCCATTGAAATAATACCCAAGATAACCGGTGTCCAGGTATCCTGGAGGGCGTAAAACGCGCGCGGAAGAATCTGAATCACAGACTGCGAAGAAATCCCAATCGCGAAATACAATAGCGGAATCGCCGTGGTTAATGTGTCTTGGCCCGTAAAGTGCCCATGCTGAAATAAAAGTCGAATCAGGGGATAGCGCAAGACAATCATACCGACCGAAATCGGCAGAGTAATAAAAACCACCATGCGAATGGCCTGAGATATCGTATGCCGGAGTTTATCCCATTGTTCTAAAGCCGCTTGCTCCGTCATCGTTGGAAATGTCGCCACGGCAATAGCTAAAGCAAAAATCCCCACAGGTACCTGGAAAAGACGAGAAGAATACCAAAGTGCGGAGATACTTCCTGGCGACAGTGACGACCCGAAGTTATTATTGACTGCAATCTGAATTTGATTCAAGGAGTAACTAATAATAATTGGCACGGCAAGCGCCCCAATCCGCCGAACCCCTGGATGGTGCCAGTCAATGACCGGGTGATAACGTACCCCTACCCTCCGCAAAGCGGGAATTTGAACTGCAAAATTTACAATCGCTCCGACAACTACCCCAACGGCAAACCCTGAGATGCTGTCAGGCTTGGCCGGATTCGCCAAAATCGTTCCAAAAAAAATAATACACGCATTATATAGCACAGTCCCCAAAGCAGAAGGCCAGAAAATTTTGTAAGAATTCAAGACTCCCATCGTCATCCCACTGAAGGCCATAAATAAAGGCTGCATCAAAAGGATTCGGGTCAGTTGGGTCGCGAGAACGATATTTTCCGGTTTAAACCCTGGGACCATCAGACGCAGAAACTGGGGAGTGAAGAAAAGGCCCACCAAAACTAACGATCCAAGAGTAAGAAAGATCAGATTAGCGACCGAACTAACCACCCTCCAGCCCTCGTCCTCGTTCCCTTTGGCAATATATTCAGAAAAGACAGGAATGAAGGCGGCACTCAAAACACCACCTACTAGCAACCAATATAATAAATCCGGCAGAATAAACGCGGTATTATAAGCATCCGTAATTCTACTCTGTCCAAAGAAACCAGCAATTAGTGTTTCGCGTAGAAACCCTAAAACCCGTGAAGCCAATTGAGCCGCCATTAAAAAACCGGCCGCTTTCAATAGTGTTCGGTTGGTTGATGACATTCGAGCTAACCCCTTCTCTATCGTCCTAATCCACCTTTCGCATTATAGCATTTTTCGGGTGATGGTAAAAGGGGGGAACAGCACACGCTCCTTTGGGAGAGGAAGTATCTTAGCATCCTACGCCGGTAGGTATTCGTTTGGAATCACGGCTTCGGCGATACTCTCCACTGGAGACTATCGTGATCGATACGCTGCATTGCTATTCGCTTGACGGTAAGGCTAAAACGCAAAACCGTCTGCGCTCATTGACGCAATTCCACTAAAGTGCTTCTCTAAGCTAAGAAACTTCCTCTGGGCTTGGGTCGACGGGGATTGGAACGACGAGGAGTAAGACGTTAGGTGCTCCGTGCGCTGTTTGCGTCTTGACGCAAAGACGCATGTCGGGTCGAGGAACGCAAGTCGGGGACGCACCATGCAATCGGGGACGGTTCTTGTTTGCATGCTTAATATTCCGCCTGTACACTGCTCCATGCCTTCCTTGACACTTCGGCATAGTCCAAGCCCTACACCTTGCCATCCTGTAATGCAATCGGGGACGGTTCTTGCTCGCATGCCTAATATTCTGCCCGAACGCCGTTCTTTCCATCCATCCTTCCTTGGCACTTCGGCATAGTCCATTCCTACACCTTGCCCTCCCGACACTACCATCCCTGGCAGCGTTCTACCCAAATTCTTGTTCAGGTCATGTCAGTACTCTTACCTCAAACGTCCTGTCTGAGGCGTGAACAAGTTCCGTTGTGTTTCTTGACGCTTAATTGTCTACGCTCATTGATACAATTTAGCTAAAGCGCTCTGTAAAACAATTCATAAATTGCCTCTACATCTCTCAGCTTGGGTTGTCGGGAGTTAGGTACGAAATGGTACCCGGTATCTGTGACTATTTGCATCTTGGGACGTAAAGACGCTTGATTGGAGGCTTCGGGTCTTACGGTTTAGCTTTTAAATAATCCGCTAAGATCTCCGCTACGGCATCTGCTGCGCCATTAGCTTCAGCTAACGTATTATTTTGGCTCCCAAATTCCAACAACAACCCGCCGTCAGAAAGGTGTTGATTATACCTTGCAATCTCTGCATAACTAATATTGGGAGAAAAAAGTCCTGGATATTTTTTTTCTGCTAGGGCCATAAGTTCTTTGGCTAATTTCTCATTCGTTTGCCAGTGCGGATTCATCTTCCCTATGATCACCAATACCTGGCTTACCTTTTGTCCCTTCACCGTGATCGTCCTCTTTGGCACTCCGGCAGGGAACCCATCTCTGTGAACATCTATTAATACCTTCATATTAGGATAATCTTTAGTCATTTGAGTTGCCGTTTTTACAGAATATGAATACGCTTTCATGAAATCCACGGCATCATGTATTTGTAACGAGTGGGCTGCGCCGATACCATCTTGTATAAGATCTTTCTTTAATGTTTCCCCTACCGTGACGACATCTCCGTTTTCCCCCGTCCGTCGCTCAGGCCCTCCATCTCCGGAATAACATTCGCTATTGTGCGTATTATAAATTCCCACTAAAATTTCTTTCGCCCCCGGCACCGGCGCTGGTGTTGGTACCGGAGGAATCACAGCCTCAGTCCCTCCAGGTTTCGGAGTGTCACTTTCAATTGGTTCAAGAATAGGACCCTCAAACTCGGGATCTTTAGGGTTATAGGCCCACCCTAACCAAACCGGACCTTGTGGAGGCGGAGAAAAATAACCCAGAAAAAATGTCCGGGGATCTGCAATATTGACACCTGTTAATAAAAACATACTGACCGCTGCCTCTTGATTCCTTGTTAAATCCAAGCGTGCGCGCTCTGGCTGGGAATAGCCCGGAGCCCCTTCCATTAAAATAGATTCAAATGGAAAAGATTGTTGGGTCAAAAATCCAACCAATTGACAAGAGCTCCCGCTGTAGATGGCATAAATCAAACCCGCAATTATTAGACTACTTGCCAATCCTAGAAGAAGCCCTCGCGCCCATTCTCTAACTTTCCAAATCCTAAAACTCTTTTTTTGCCGCTGATAAAAATCTTCCCGTAACAAAAGACTTGTCCCCCCCTTCTCTATAATGAAGAAGTATGAGGAACAAGTCCGAGGTAGAACCTATCAAGTACATTTTTAGTTCAAAAGATATTGCTATAGATGTAGACTAACGAAGTGTAGTTGGCACAAAGCTATCAACAATCCCAATGACCAGCGAGGCCAGTAAAGCACCAATAATAGAAACACTAATATAACCAGGAACAATAAACTGACTGAAGTAAATTACCACAGCAGCCGTAATAAATCCGACTGCACCCCGTCCCGTCCGCGTAATTTTGTCTCCGAATGCTTTTTCGATGGCATAGCCAAGTAACGAGATCACCACAGCAGCGACCAAGGCTCCGGTAAGGCCAGCCACTCGAAGACCCGGTACGATATAACTTACCAAAAGCAATACCACCGCCGAAACGACAAACCGTACGATCATTCCCAACATAATTTGTACCCTCCAATCATTTTGTTTAATTTCACTTTATTTGTAAAGTGTCTCACATACTAGCATAGTATAAACATAATCTTTAAAATTTATTAATATTATTTTTCCAATAATTTTCCTTGATAAATCCCTGACCTAATGTTATAGTGTAGTTTGTGTAATGAACAAAGAATATTAATAACCAAAGGGGGTGACTATTAGTGCCAAACATTAAATCCGCCATCAAAAGAGTTGAGTTAGGAAAAGCTCGCATGATTAAGAATGCCTCTGCTAAATCTTTCTTACGGACGACACTACGCCGTTTTGAAGAATCAATCAGCACAGATTCCGAGACTGCAGCACTCGCTTTGAAAAAGGCTACTCGTGCTTTGGATAAAGCCTCCTCCAAGGGTTTGATTCATAAGAACCTAGCCGCTCGCAAAAAATCCCGTCTTACCCAAAGACTTAATAAACATTTTGCCAAAGTAGTGTAAAACATAAGAGGCAAATGAACAAGGCGACAAATTATTGTCGCCTTGTTCATTTGCCTCTTTCTTAATGATTTTCTGCGAAAAAGTACAATTAACCCGTCTCGTATAAAATTATTTTAAAAATTTAACAATCATCAGTTCCAGTAATAAACTAGGATCTCCCCCCCCGGTCTTTAACGCCAAGTCCGTGTTTAGGCACTCAAACAACGCAACAGATAGTTGTTCCTTGGATAACTTTAAGGATTGTTGCCATACTTTTTGCGCTTCATATGGAGATATCCCTAATGCGGAAGGGGCCTCTGCCACATTTCCTCCACGCCGACGCAAGGCATCACAGCCCAAAAGAAGTCGGACCTGGCGAACTAGCAACGCTAAGACCTTCAAGGGATGCTCTATACGTAACACCTCATGTAAGGTCTTTAAGGCTTTTGCTGTAGCTCGCCCGGCTACTGCATCCAAGAGATCAAAGATGCTCGCCTCCATCGTACGAGTCGTGATGGCTCGAATATCCTCCGCCGTTATCTTTTGTCGATCTCCAATAAAAATCACGAGCTTATCTAATTCTTGGCTTAAAACACCGACATGATGTCCTGACCATTCAATAAATAGAGTCGCTACTTGAGTATCCATTGATTTTCCGCGTGCCTTTAATTCGGACTGAACCCAAGCAAACCATTCCTGCGGTCGCTTCGGAGCGCAAAATTCTAATATCTCCCCAGTTCGGTCTAGGGTCTTATAAAATTTTCTTCCTCTATGCACGCTTTCCGCTATAAACAAGAGACACGTGGAGAGATTCGGGTTAGAAAAATAGTCCAAGAACGGCTCTAAGTCTGCCGTTTGCCCGTCCTGGAAATAGGTCACCTCATCAACGACAACCAGTCGGTTGGCAAAGAAAGACATCGTATTAGCTCGCTCCACAATATTGGCCGGAGACAACTCCTTTGCGGAAACCAATTCGATCCCGCTTCCAGAAGGATCCGTCGCGAAATAGAACGACTTAAGAACTCGCAAGGCCTCTTGTATTAAAAAGCGATCCTCCCCATGCCACAAGTAAACGGGTGAAATCTCCCCTCGCGCTACGCTTTCTTTTATTCGTTCAATTTCACGCATCTAGCTCGCCCCCCTTGGCTTATTTTAAAGGAGTCCTCCTAAAAAAGCCAGCAAACTCTTTTAAAACTTTCAAACCAAAAAAAGCCCCCCACAGGTTGTGGAGGAGCAAAAGAAAGAGGAGGAGAAAAGAGATGTTCCTTGTTATTGTTACCCCCCGTTTCCTTTTTATACATATATAAGGTAATTTTGAGAAATAATTTAAATAATTTTCCAATTCATAATAAATTAACGGCCAGGGATGATTTCCGCCCCCTGCTTTCCTAGCAAAAGTCGTAACGTGCCGTGTTCATCTGTCCTATAAACTGGTATGTGGCGTTCTTCCCAATACTGCAGAACCTCTGGTGAAGGGTGGCCAAAGGTGTTTTTACCCACTGAGATCCCTACTGCTTGGGGATGAATAGCATCCAGCCAAGGTCTAACGAGAGAAAATTGACTCCCATGATGCGGCTCCTTAAAAAAGTTGTTTTCTAAATCTACACCCGTCGCAGCAATCTCTTCCATTTCTTCTTGCTCCATATCTCCTGTTAGCAAGACGCTTTGCCCTAAGTAATTGAGTTTTAGCACCAAGGAATTATTGTTCGGGTCTGAATGTGTCCCTTCCAGAATCTGATGCGGGCCTAACACGTCTAGCCAGGCCCCTGAATCAAGGTCTATCCGGTCTCCCACTTGGAGTATTCGTAACCCCTCGGTCTGATTTACTAGTTCAGTAGGAAGCCCTTCCTTCCATTCCTTATTCTCCAACCTCTCTCCCACAGCAGGTACCCCTACCCAATTCGTCGGAATATTGGCTAAAATGGCTCGTGCCCCCCCAATATGATCCTGATGTTCATGGGTAACCAGCAACGCATCCAAATGCCCAGTTCCTCTTTCCAATAAATAGGGCAGAACAATGCGCTCTCCGGCATCAAATTTTTCACTGCGCGGTCCTGTATCCAGCAAGATGGCATGGTTCTCAGGCGTACGGATTAATATCGAATCCCCTTGCCCCACATCGATCATGTCCACTTCCAGATCTTGCTGTGAATTCCATGGACCCCACAACAAAAGAATACTCAGCAATAAACCAACCCCACGAACGAGCAGCTTTTTTCTTAACAGCGGACTCCCAGATATTTTTAAGAACAAACGTTGCACAGTTTGACGAATTCCTAAAGGACAACGTTTCATCATCTTCGCAGCAATTTTCCTTAACCCTCTATCAAGATGAAGCAACTTCCCCTTGACGATAAAAAGCACGCGTTCTTTTCCCCACAAGACGGTTCCGATCCCGCCGTACCAAATTATCCAAAATAATGGGCCTGGGTTTAGCACCCAAACATCAGCATAAGGTAATCCAGCCAACATCTGTAAAATCGCATTTGTCCCAGCTAAAAGCCACAAGCTCACCTGAAACAAAGGAGCAGACAGCCCCCCAGAGAAAGAAAGGATCACCCCGATGAGCCCCACTTCGAGCACTGTTCCTAAAATAAAAAGGATAAAGACATTCGCAAAAAGTCCGATCAAAGATAACCGATGAAAAGCCGAGATCAACAGCGGGAGTGTCGCTACTTGGGCCGCTATCGTGCCGGCAACAGCGAAACGAAAAAGATTAGGGATGCGTTCAAATAGCTCCCCCTTGAGAATCCGAGGGGTGAGGACAACAATTCCCCAGGCAGCTGCAAAGGAAAGTTGAAAACCGAGATCCTGTATGATTAAAGGATTCTGGATAAACAGGCCTACCGCTGCCAAGAACAACCAACGTAGCGTGGCCACCTGCCCCCGCCCCAACCGTCCCATTAGAACAACAATACCCAAAACAGTCGCTCTGATAATCGGTGCATTTCCCCCACAAAGCGAAGCATAAAGTAAAAGCACCAAGATCGTTATGCTGATCCGAATTTGCTTAGGCAAAAAACTCAGGAGCAGCCAAGAAAGTCCAAGCACAAAGGCCACATTGGAGCCCGAAGCGGCAAAGACGTGAAGCACGCCGGTCACTTTATAGCGTTCTTGGATCGCATCTGGAATACGACTGGAATCTCCGAAGAAGATCCCTTCTAGTACCCCCGTTTCCTCAGAATCCCAAGCCTGAAGCCGACTCCGAACCTGCTGACGAATCCTCCAGGTTAGACTTGGTTCCCCCGCCGAAAGCAGTACAACATCTCCCTGCGCGCTTAGCGAACCACTTAACCCCCTAACTCCATCATAAAGGCGTAAGTCGAACGCGCCGGGCGTTCCCAGTGATTTAGGCCTTTCCAAATGTGCTTGGAAACTCACATGATCTCCAGGCAGAACCCGCCCCCATTCTCCAGGAATCTGCCCCGATTTACCGGTATAAACAGTGAGTCGATAGGTCTGTCCGTATAATTCTTGCCTAAGATTAGCCGAAGCATCCGCTGGATTCTTCATTCCATCGCCGGTGTTCTTCTGCACGACGGTGTCAGCTCTCACGTCTTCGACACGTACTATCCCCACAGCCTTATCCTCTGCGATATTCCAGTCCTTTAAAAGACCGACGATCTCAGCATGGTCAATGGTAAGAGGGGCAGGCAGCGAACGATCCGCAAGAGCTCCGTACCCAAAGCCAAGCAAGAGACTCGCTCCTAGCAAAAGAATCTCAGGACGAAACACTCGGCCAAAGAAATCACGGGGTCGCCACAAAACCAAACGTACCCCCAGCAATACGAAAACCCCAAAAAACCAAACACGGGCCGGTTCCGGCAAATACGCTCCACTAAGACCCCCGATCAAGAGGGCTGTCGCTCGCCCGATCCAAGGGTCTTTCATGGGCTAACCGTCACTTGTGAAGCCATTTTTTCAAATGTTTTAGTGCCAATCCCTGCAACATTTTCCAAATCTTCTGGTCGAGCAAACGGTCCGTGTTCCGTTCGATATTGAAAAATACGTTGCGCTAATGCCGGTCCGACACCGGACAGCTTGTCCAATTCAGCTACTCCAGCAGTATTGATATTAATCTTTCCTCCTGCCGGAGCAGAACTAACGCTACCATTATTGCCGGATCCGGCGCCGACAGATCCTGATCCGGATGCAGACCCAGCGCCAGTCCCGTTTGTTGACCCAACATTATTTCCACTTCCACCGCTCAAGACATTTATCGAATTTCCAACCACAGTTGACCCTGGCGAAACAGGAAGGCTCTTGTAGGGTACAGAGACCTTTTGTCCATCTTTGAGCTTTTCGGCAGGGTTCATACTCTCAAGGTTAGCTTCCGGCAAAGGACTGACCTGCTTCAAGGCATCATCCAAGCGGGCATCCGGTGCTAAATGAACAAGCCCCGGCTTCTCAACAGCGCCGGCAACGTAAACAACGATTTCTCTGCTGGAAACCGTTTTTTGAAGATAAGCATTGGACCCATGAGGTAGAAATAGCTTCCAAATAGCCAGAATCACGAGACCTATGACCACAAACCACCACACATAGCGAAGCTTACGTTCCATTCGCAGCTACACCTTCCTTATCTTTATTGCCTTGAAGGTATATCCCTAGAAGTGATCCACGTCAGCTGATCCTACGCCATTAAACCCGCTCGCTTCAAGGTAACCATGGATTTTCATTTCGCTTTAATCCTTCTTTTTCCTGCTGAGAAATCTGATTTATCCTGTCGAATTATCGAAACTTGGTAAATCACTTTTAGCTAATCTGTTGTTATTAAAACGTAAAACGCTTTACGTTCAATAATAAAGGCGCAATCAATCGACAGTTCCTATCGATTGATTGCGCCTTGCTGTATATAAGGCATATGAAAGAAAATAACAAGTCAAGATGCCATGGATATTTTGCGTCAGACAAGGAGGTATGTTCACCTCATAGTGGGGCTATTAGGTGAACATGCCGACGCAGTATGACACAAAATAGACTGGCAGACTGACTGGTTATTTTCTTGAATGTGCCTATGCTGAGGGGGAAGCCCCTTGGAAAGCTCCAGATGTTACGCTTGCTGTCTTTTGATTAGTTGAACTCCTAGTGCAGTGGCTAGGAGGCCAACGATGTAACTAATATCCGCTCCCCCTAGATAATGATGGGCAATGTAACCCGTATAAAGGGTGGAGGACATAAAGGGAACAGAGAGTAGGAGCGCGAGGAAATAAAGCACGAGGGCCTTATTGTGAGATACCTTAACGGGGTTGTCACTGAAGGGTTTAGTTAACAAAAAAATTCCTAGCCAGGGAGTAATCCAATAGGAGAGCAGGAGCAAGAAGTTTTTATAGGTGTCAGCAAAGGCACCGCCTCCTGAGCTAATGAGCAGCATACCCAGTCCTCCAGTAATAATCGGAGAAATCCAACGTTTTAGGGGAATACCTGCTGCCATGAGGGAAATGCCACCGCTATAGATTGCTAATACATTAATCGGAATGGTGCTTAGTGCAATAGTCAACAAAGCAGGAATTGCTAAAGGTCCCATGAGTTGCGCTATTAGAGTAATGGAATCACCTTGAGGATTAAGGCTGGTAACAGCGGCTCCCAGAATTTCCAGCCATGCTCCAGCAATAATACTACCAAAAAAAGTATAGCGAGCTATTTTACCAGGGGAGATAGACGCACGCAGGTAACGGCTGTAATCAGAGCCACAAGTACAAAAAGCAAGTTGGTAGGAAAATACTGCAGCCGCCGCTACAACAAATAAAGGAAGCTGTTCTGCCATAGAGAGCTTGGAGGGCGCCCAGAGAATTTCTGGAGAAAGCTGAGGAACCATTCGAAAGCTCATGACCAAGAAGAAGGCCCCTAAGGCTACCGCCATTATTTGGGCAAAGCGGTGGATAAAGTTATAGCCAAAAACTGCAACCACAATGGTCAAAGCCCCTAGCAATAGCAGCCCAGTCAGATAGCTCATACCAAAGACCTGTTCAAGAGCAATTACTCCTAAGATAATATCGACAGCAAACCAACCTACATTGCCCAACCAGTTCAGGCTACCAAAAATCTTCAAACCCGTTGTTCCGTAAACCTTCCCGCTCGCAGCTAACTGCGGGAGGCCATGCTTAGGCCCCTGGGCAGAAACAACCGCCAAGAACAGTGTTCCTAATATGTTTCCTGTCATTATAGCACCAACGGTCGCAGGAAAGGAAAGCCCTAAAATAATGCCTAAAGCTCCTGTAAACCAAGTAAGGATATTTAGATTGGCAGAAAACCAAAAGGTAAAGATCTGCCCAACCCGACCGTGTCTCTCGCTTGCGGGGATAGCCTCAATCCCGAAAGGCTCAACACTCAACACTTTCTCCCCGTAGGTTGTGGTTTTTGACACAATTGTTCCCATCCGTTTCATCTCTCCTCATTATGTGAATTTCGGAAAACAAAAAATCCCCAGCATTAATCAAGCTGAGGACTTTACCATTCTCTCAGTAAAACAGCACTTACCAAATCGGCGTTTGGTATAGTACTCTTCTACAGGCAGGTCTCCTGGCTCAGGGGTCATCGCTGACTGCGCCTTCCCAAATCAATGGATTGACAGGTGGCCTAAGCAGTAAGCTCTCCTATTACAGTGGCGGGACCGCACGGGACTTTCACCCGATTCCCTATTCTCCTCTTTCATGAGGCACCTGTAGAAGTGAGGTTTAAGTTATCTGAATATTATCCTAATGGTTATTACAGATGTTGTCAAGCCTTAAATCCCTTCGGGTCGATCCTCAAGACGTTTGGAGAGGAAGTCTCTCACAATAAAGATGCCGCCCGTGTTGCGAGTTCGCTCCGTTCCCCGTGAATCAGTCGAACCTGACCATAGAAGGACTGACCATTTAACCGCGAAGCAACATAAGCTAAACCGTTACTCTCCTTATCCAGATAAGGATGATCAATCTGATCCGGATCCCCACAAAGAACAATCTTCGTGCCCTCGCCAGCTCGTGTAATAATCGTCTTTACTTCAAGCGCAGAAAGATTTTGGGCCTCATCGATAATCATAAACTGATTAGGAATACTTCGGCCCCGGATATAGGTGAGCACTTCAATTTCAAGCTGCCTCTTTTTGATTAGAAGATCAATGGCACTGTCAATAATGGATTCGCCACCTCTCTCCCGCTCTTTCTCCCTCCTCGGCCGAAGTAGATAATCAAGATTATCATAAATAGGTTGCATATACGGACGAACCTTCTGATCCTTCTCCCCAGGAAGAAACCCAATATCCTTGCCAAAAGGGACAATTGGCCGAGCGCAAAGCATTCTAATATATTGTTCGTCATGAACTGTTTGCTCCAAACCACTCGCCAATGCAAGTAGAGTCTTGCCTGTGCCTGCCGGACCCATTAAATTAACCAACTTAATCTCTGGATTGTTGAGCATTTCCAAAGCCCAGGACTGTTCCATGTTCTTAGGTCTAATATCCCAAGAAGCGCGACTTTTCCCCATCTTATAGAATAATTTCTTCCCATCCGGAGACGAAACAAGGGGCAGAACAGAGTCATCACTCAAAACTGCTTTTACGCAGCGATTCGGTAGCAATGGTACCTGTAATGGTACGGACATATTTTGGTATAGTGCGTCAACCTCGGCATCCTTAATCGGCAAGATCAGAATCTCATCCATGATCGGGGGCAGAGGAACTTTGTCGTTATAGTAATCTTCCGTTAAAATTCCCAAAGCATCTGCTTTAACACGCATGGCAATATCTTTAGTGACCAAAACGACTGCACGTTCTTCCTCACGCGCTAAATTTAAAGAAACTGCTAAAATTCGATTATCCGCCAAAGTTAGATCCGAATTTACCGGCAATATTTCATTAGAATAATGATTCAACTCGACCCGGACCCTTCCTCCGTTCGGCAAGAGAACACCCTGAGAAAGTTTACCGGCACTCCGTAAGTGATCAAGCTGACGAATAGCCTCTCTGGCCACTCGACCGACATTTTCCAAGAGACGTTTCTTACTTTCTATTTCCTCTAAAACCACATAAGGAATAATTACATCATTATCTTGGAATTGAAACAGCGCGTTAGGGTCATGCAGTAACACACTAGAATCGAGTACGTATACTTTTTGCAAAAATATAACACTCCTTTTCCTGCCACTCTATTAACAGTATATTCCATATAATACCGATTATCTTCTACGTGGCGACCCGCTACTGAACCCGATCTTCTAATACTATATTCCAGACCTAGCTAACAATTCTTCCAAGCTTAACCTGACTTTCGTCTTAAGGTTCGCCATCTCCCATATATGACTCAGCTTCTTCTTTTCCTCTTCACTACACCCTCTTAAATGTATTAATTTTAGTAAAATTATAACATACCTATGTAAAAGCAACTTACCCATTATGTTAACAAGATGTTAATTAGTTCTCAAAACGCAAATGGGGACGGTTCTTGGTTGCATAGAATGCAACCAAGAACCACCCCTTCTCCCGCTTAGCTTCAGACGGTGCACATGAAATGTGCCGTCTCCACAAAAGGTCTGTCCCACGTCCCCAGCCCGGGACGCAGTATGATACAGCGCGACGTCTTTACGTAAGCAGCCCAGTACGCAAATGGGGACGGTTCTTAGTTGCATAGAAATGCAACCAAGAACCGTCCCTTCTCCCGCTAAGAACCGTCCCTGGCTTGCATGCAAGCAGACGGTGCACATGAAATGTGCCGTCCTCCCAACTGTCCGTTCCCCGACCCAAGCCCGGGACGCAGTGCGACACAGCGCGACGTCTTTACGTAAGCAGCCCAGCAAACTTCCGTTCAAGCGACCGACCCCAAATACGGGGCAGTGCACAAGGT
>JARLHU010000001.1 GCA_031292095.1 Desulfosporosinus sp. | reverse complement strand
ATATGGTAGAGCTCATATTTGTCCTATCCTTTGGCCTTAGTATATTAACAATTATTTTGGCAACCATGAGTAATTGGAAGTGGTGGTATTGGGTTGCCGGACTTTGCGTGTACATTTTTAGCTTGGTTGGAATATGGGACTCCTGATACACATAAGGGGTATAAAAAGAAACTAAAATGATATGTTCAAGGTTGTCTCAGATATGTACCTGCCGGAGTGTTTTAGCGTTCCGGCTCTTTTTTTGTTTTTGAAGTTAATATATGGCTATTTTGCAGGAACTTTCAGGGAAAATATTGAATGCTAATAAGTGATTGCTTTAATGTTATACCAAGTTATTCAATACGGGAAGGATCGTTTATTGATGAAAATATTTCAAGTTGATGCGTTTACTAGTGAACCATTTAAAGGAAACCCTGCGGGAGTATGCTTATTAGACCACGCTAAACCAGATTATTGGATGCAAAGCTTAGCCGCGGAAATGAATTTATCCGAAACTGCATTTATATTACGAGAAAAAGATATATTTAACCTCCGCTGGTTTACTCCTAAGACGGAAGTTGCTTTATGTGGGCACGCTACTTTGGCAAGTTCTCACATATTATGGGAGGAAAAAATATTAAACCCTAATGAAGAAGTTAAGTTTATTACAAAAAGCGGTATATTAAAAGCAAATCAAGGGGTCGATTCTTGGATAGAATTAGATTTTCCTGCTAGATTTATTGAACCGGCAGAAAACCAGGAGATCTTAAATGAAGCGTTTAGTATTTCTCCAAGCTATGTGGGTCGATTTTCAACCCCAAACGGCAATTTGTATTTGATAGAAGTTCAAGATGAAGAAATTGTTAAGAATCTAAATCCAAACTTCGAGCTATTGAAAAAAAGTGATGCGAAAGCGATTATAATAACCAGCATTTCGAATTCTCATAATTATGATTTTGTATCACGATTTTTTGCTCATGGAGTCGGCATAAACGAAGACCCGGTTACTGGTTCTGCTCACTGTTCTCTTGCGCCTTACTGGGGTAGAAAATTAGGTAAGAATGAATTAATTGGATTTCAAGTATCGGCTCGAACAGGTGTCATAGGATGCATTTGGAGTGGAGACAGAGTTGTCTTAAAAGGTAAGGCTGTAACAATTTTTAGAGGAGAACTTTTGATCTAAATATATTGGTTAGTACGCCCGTTATTCGTATGTAGCGTATTTCCAGCGCTTACTAGCCAGATCTCAACATTCTACTCACGAAGTCGTACCCTAAGAGACCCCGCGCTAGCCCTCGCCCCCGACCCGTGATTGATGCTACGGCTACCCTATCTGGCCGAATCCCGCCGGGGTGGCGTCTTGGGGAAATGGTGTTATGAAAGTGACTGGTATCCTGGTCATGGACGATGAACTATTGAAGTAAGGTTGATGTATGAGGAAATTCATATGATGATTTTTAAAGGATTTAAATTCGGGATGTTATTGCAATTAGCAATTGGACCTGTATGTCTATTTGTTTTTAAAGTTGGGGGAAATAAAGGATTTATAGGTGCTGAAATTGGTGTGTTAGGTGTTGCAGTGGCTGATGCATTTTATATATTGTTAGCGATATCTGGAATAGTATCTTTTATCGATCGGAAAAGAGTAAAGCACATCTTCAAAATTATGGGTGCAATAATCGTTGCAATATTTGGGTTGCAAACTGTACTTGGAGCATTTGGTAGGGAAGTATTACCTAACATAGACTTATTTAATGGAATAAAATCAGAAAGCTCGTTTTTGGAAGGGTTATTGATAACTGCTTCTAATCCTTTAACCATATTATTTTGGGCAGGAGTATTTTCTGGCAAATTAGCTGAAGAGAAATTGCAACGAAATGAAATTTATCTATTTGGTTTAGGGTCTGTTTTATCCACATTATTCTTTTTGACAATAGTTGCTGCTATAGGTAGTGCCACAGGATATTTCTTACCGGTTGAAATAATATCAATGCTGAACTTAGTAGTGGGGGTAATATTGATATGTTTTGCATTGAAAACGATTTTTAAGAGGACAGATAGAACGGATCTTTGAACTCTAGAGGATTAAGAAGGTGGCAGAACAAATGAAAAAGATGAACAATACTGGATTGGTAATTATCGATGTCCAAGTTGCGATGTTTTCAGTTCCAAATTTACCATTGTACAATGGAGACAAATTGACAGAAAACATAAGCTACTTATTAGATCGGGCTAGGTCTTCAAAAACTCCGGTTATCTTTGTTCAACATCACATAGGGCAAATTGTCTACATGCGAAAAGAACAAGGTTTATGGGAAACATGGGAAGATTGAGGTTTCATAAGGACGTAACTTCGCTTGGGAGCACCCCGACGGGGTAATGTCACGCATGACAGGGTCGTTTTCATATATCATGGTTAATAGTATTTTTACCATGGAGAGATAGTGCATCCAGTTCTTGGCGTAGCCCAGCTGGGGTGGCGTACTGCTAAACAAGTGAATTATGAGAGACTGGTGTGAATGGTATTTGTGGTGTGATTATAAGCTTACTTCAAGTAGTTGAATAAGAAATTTAGCCGTATTTTAAAGGAGGTCTTGTCAGGTTATGGATAAACTGAGGTACCCTATCGGAGAATTCAACATGT
>JARLHU010000192.1 GCA_031292095.1 Desulfosporosinus sp. | reverse complement strand
ATTTGTAGTTTAGAACCAAAATGTATTTATTCTGTGTTAGTCTGTGTAATCTGTGGTTGATAAACTGAGTACCTGAATAGTCACAAAAATAATGATTCGCAATTCAATTTGTAGGTATAATTTTTATACCTACAAAAACACCAAAATGCCTGTAAAATTAAGGTTTATTCAATGTAGGTATAATTTTTCACGGGAATCAAGGATAGATGATTACACCGTCCCTCTTAATACTTTCCATCAGTTCATCTGTAAAGCTTTCTTGGACAAATATGACATCAATCTTTTTGAGAGTCTCAATTTCATCAACATCATCGCGAAGACGGGCTTTATCTAAAGCAGACAAATGGTTTTCAAATATTGCTATATCATAATCACTGACAGACGAGTGATCTCCTCTTGCACGTGAACCAAATAGAACAATCTTATCAACTTTGTATTGAAGAGAAATCTCTTTTATTTGTTCTAAAACATTATCCATTTTTCACGACTCCAGTTCGCAGATATTCTGTAATGCCTCAATATCCCCAATTATTGGTATTCTCAGCATAACATGCAGGACGGTTCTTTGTCCATAGGTTGGTTTACGGACCTTCCGACTCGGTAAAAAACCTCAAATAATCGGAAGGTCTGAAACTGTCCAAATAACGAAAAAGTAAGCATCTCGGAAACCCGAAATGCTTACTACACAAGACTTTCATAGCGTATTGGTGCGCCACCCAGGGATCGAACCAGGGACCTGCCGATTAAGAGTCGGATGCTCTACCAGCTGAGCTAGTGGCGCAATTACAACAATTGCAAGTATATCTCTAAAGCCTAAGATAGTCAAGCTTTTTCTATCGATTCTCCGGGTCCGCAGCTAAGTTAAGGATAGCTTGGGCGTATACCTTGGTTGTTAAAAGGAGGTTATCAATTGAGATATATTCATCGGCACAATGAATCACTTCAGGTTCACCTGGAAAAACGGGTCCAAAGGCAACCCCTTGGGGAAGCACTTTAGCATAGGTTCCCCCGCCAATGGCAAAGGCAAAGGGTTTGAGCCCAGTTACATCGGTATAGGCCTTGAGCAGCGATTGAACCAGGGCACTGTCCTTGGGCACATGATGTGCTTCCTGATGGGTCAAAACCTTGATATCGAACTGCTCACTCTGGGCAATTTTTTCAATGGGCAGAAAAACGTCGTCTCGTTTGTACGTAACTGGGTAGCGAATATCGATGACGAAGCGAATTCTGTCGGAAGTCAATTTTAAGATACCCAAGTTCAGCGAAAGTTTACCAGAGGGTTCATCACTTAAGGCGATCCCAAACCCTTCTCCATAAAAACCCGTGCCAGGGTGTGACAAAATAAAATCAAGTGTGCGCTCTTCTTCGGGGGATAGCGGTAAGCTGCGAAGAAATTGCAACGTGTACAGCACCGCGTTTTTACCGTTTTGCGGGAGACTTCCGTGGGCCCCGACTCCCCTAAAGGTAAGCTTAATTTCCTGTTCATTCGCTTGGCTATCGAGCTTGCCGCTAACTCCTTCAGGAAAGGAGAATTCTTTCAACTGCTTGGCAATGACCTCGTGAGCGATCCCCTTTATGATAACTTCACAAAGATCTGGAACGACGTTGGCCCGTTCTCCACCCTGAACCTTGACAAGATGTGGAAAAGATGTTGCCTGAGATTTACTCAATTCGAGATGAAGAATTCCTTTTTCAGCATGAATCACGGGAAACTCGGCATCTGGGGCAAATCCGATTTGAGGAACTTCTTCCTTTTTAAGGTAATAATCCATATCGGCCCATCCAGACTCCTCATCAGTGCCTAAAATGAGGCGTACTCTCATATTTAAGGGGATGTTGGCATCTTTAATAGCCTTCATAGCAAAGAGTGCTGTCAAAGCCGGCCCTTTATCATCTAAAGCGCCCCGGCCTAGAATTTTACCGTCTTTGATGGTCGCACTATAGGGAGGGACAGACCAGCCATCCCCTTCCGGAACGACATCGAGATGGCCCAGAATCCCCAATAAGTCTCCCGTGCCCATTTCAATATGACCGGCATACCCTTCAACATTTTTAACAGTAAAGCCAAATTTTTCTCCCAAGGCTAAGGTCCACTCTAAAGCTTCTCTAATTCCAGGCCCGAAAGGAGCACCGGGGGCGGCATGTTCAACATCCTTGACACTTTTAATCTGGATACAGGACTGAATAGCAGCGATTATTTCATCTTTCATTGAATCGATCTGTTGGTCGAGTTGCATCTTACATTCCTCCGTTATTCGCAAACATCTAAGGCATCATTGACTTGTTATTTCCTTTCATATACCTTAACATACCCAGATCGAAAAATGAAATTAGATTTACGGCACTAGAGAAGAAAACTTGACCTCGATGGTGGTGCCCTTAGTCACAACTTTTCCGGCTTGGGGTGATTGTTGATTCGCTAAACCGCTCCCAGTAAAGTTAAAGTGAAGCTCCGATTTTGCCAATATATCCCCCACCTTGCGCATGGTCATGCCTGTTAAGTCCGGAATGACAACTTCCCCACCTACGGGTGTGCGTTCCGGAGTTACCGGTTTGGGTGAAGGTCTGACATAGGAATCGCTGGGAGAAATAGACACTGTGCTCTGAGTATCTTTGGCCACTGGTAGGCCAAAATATTGTAAAGCGCCTTCGATAATGGCTTTAGCTGGTGGCCCTCCTAAAGTTCCTCCTTGGTGGCCTTCAGCTGATTTTGGCGAATCGATAATAACGAGCACCGCAATTTTTGGGTCTTCCGCAGGAGCGAATGCTGTGAAGGAAGCAATGAAATCTGTCGTTGAATAGGCTCCGGTTTTAGGGTCCACCTTTTGAGCAGTTCCTGTTTTACCCGCGACATTAATGCCTGGGATTTGCGCCAGATGTCCTGTTCCCCCAGATACAACTTGTTCAAGGACGCTTGTCATTTGTGCAGCGGTCGCTTTAGAGATAACTTGGCGAACGGGGGTTGGTTTTTGTTGTTGAACGAGTTGACCATCAGACGTCATGATTTTATCAACTATATAGGGGCGATAAAGCATTCCCCCATTGGCAACTGCGGAGATGGCAGATAAGAGTTGGATCGGGGTAACCGAGTTGGTTTGGCCAAAGGACATCGTAGCCAGATCGATATCTCGAACTTTGTCTTGGGGAAGGAGTAAGCCACTTTCTTCACCTGAGATATCAATCCCTGTTTTGGCGCCAAAACCAAAGGCTTTTAAATACGTATAGAAAGCACTTGTACCCAATTTCATACCAACCTGAGCGAGTACGACGTTTGAGGACAACTGCATCCCTTGCGTAAACGTAGGGTTACCGTGCGGCTTTTGGTCAGAGTCCCAGTTTGTAATGATACGCGGGGGAATTCTTAGGTAGCCGGGATCAGGAAACGTATCATCCGGGCGAATAGCCCCCTCTTCCAAAGCTGCTGATCCGGTAACTATCTTAAAGGTTGATCCTGGTTCATAGGACATACCGATGGCTAGGTTGCGACGAGCTTCAGGTGAGGCTTTGGCATAATCCGTAGGATCAAAGGTGGGACGGGATCCCATGCCCAAAACACGTCCTGTTTTCGGATCCATGGCGAGAATTGTTACGCTATTAGACTTGGTAGTTTGTTGCAGATTATCCAGTTGTTGTTCAACAAAATATTGAATCGTTGAATCCAGAGTTAAAGTGATCGAGTTTCCAGGACTTGAAGGATCACTTTGCTGAAGGGCATCTAGGATGGAACGGGCTCTAGTATCTTGTTCTTGAGACTTAAAACCGGGTTTTCCAAACAGTATTTTATCATAATAAGACTCAATTCCTTCTACTCCGTGACCGTCAAGATTAACAATTCCGAGGGCAGAGGCCGCGAACTTTCCCATAGGGTAAATACGTTTTTCTTCTTCATTAACACCAACGCCGGGGATTTTTAGGGCCATAATTTCGTCAGCTTTCTGGATATCCACTTGATGTGCCAAGCTAATCCAAGCTAAATCTTTATTGAGTTTGTCTTGGATAATCTGTGTGTCGATTCCCAAAATGCTGGCGAGCTGTTTAGCAACATCTTCTTTTGTGCTTTTGAATTGCTTTTTAGTAATCTGCTCGCTTAATGTTTTAGGATCTGCATAAATTTCTTTAACCGAGATACTTTGGGCTAAGACACTGCCTTGGGCATCAAAAATAGAGCCTCTTTCCGCTCGAAGGCTTAGATCAGTTGTCCGCCGCTCAATCCCTTTGGCATTAAGGTCGGAAGCTTGAACTATTTGAAGGGTAATAAGTCTTCCTAATATAAGAACGACTACCAACGATAATCCAAAATAGACCCACTGATCTCGCGAAAAATAATGATTAGGCTTTTTATTTCTTTTTCGCACAGCATCCCCTCTTTTCTCCTTTTACATTATAGCATTTAGAGGCATGGTTCCTAGTCCTTTTATCTCTATGGTTAGACGTGAATAAGCCTTAACTTGACACGATTTGCACTTATAAATCATACACTAACAATAAAATAAGAAGGGAGCTTCAAGATATGAATAGCCCTCAAGAAATAGCCACTAGAATTACGATGGCTTGGTTAAATGCCTTTGCCGTTGTTACTAAAGAGTTGGGTCACGTTGATCAACATATTCCAACCCCCGAAGAAGTAAGCGAGTTTTTTATTGAGATTCACCGCACTGCACAAAAAACGAATACTTAACTTATCATTGCTTTTTCTATATTATAACCTATTTCCTATTTTCTTCCAATCAGTGAGACGCCAACTTTTATAAAAGTTGGCGTTCACCGGTTCTTTTTATGGGTTACAATAACTTGAGAATCTGATCTTGAAATGATAAAGAGCTCACGTTTTCTTAACTAACGATGGCATTGCTAATAGCCACCTTGCTAAGAAACCGCAAGCTCTTAATTGTATTTTGTCCCTTAAGGGGGTGAAAATATGCCTACTCAAAAGAGGTATTATTATGAAACTATGGAACACCTTAGATCAATAATTCTTTACTGTTTGCATCATAAAAACTATTCTTTTCCCAAAAAAACACTAGAAAGCGTTCCTGTAAGCAACCCACCCAGATGCGCATAGTTATCAATTCCTGGTTGGCTGAGGCCAAATCCAAAGTTTACTATAATGATAATCACAAGATTCATCCCCAAGCCTGATTTCCAAAGGGAGGGACGTTTATAACTATAATATAGTAAGGCACCTAAAAGACCGAAAATTGAGCCTGAGGCCCCTGCAGAAAGAGCGGTTGAAAATAAAAAGCTGGCTATCGACCCACCGAGCCCACTAAGGATATAAATCATCAGAAACTGGCGATGCCCAAAACTTTCCTCGGTTACTGGACCTAAGGCCCACAAGGCATAAAGATTAAAGACAAGGTGGATGATGCCAATATGAATAAAGGTACTTGCCAGTAAACGCCAGACTTGCCCCGCTTGAATCAAGGAGTTAACTTTAGCTCCAAACTCGATAAGCACCCGTTGATCGACCGCTGCTGAAATATCATTTGGAAACAGACTTAATCCGGCAAAAACCATAAGTAGAAAAACAACCAGGTTTATGCCCAGAAAAGTATACGTAAGAAAAGGCACGAAATGTTTTTCTGCTTGGGAATCACTCCCCAGAGAAACAGACTTTCCGCTGGCGAGTTGCCTTAACCAGCGAGGAATCAATTGATCTTTGGTGGGCGGAAACGGAAATAGATTACCCTGTTGTGTATCCCAGTACCAAAGCTGGATACCAGGGTAACTGCGTTGTTTCAGATGTGAAGAATCTATCCCTTCAGGGCAAAAAACAATAACATCCCACTGTGAACTATCAGCAAAGTCACGAAGCCAGGGCTTAAACTCTTGCGGAAGTTCACTGAAATTACCGAACAAAAGGCCACGTTTCTGCGAGCCATGCGTTGCGCAAACCCAGTTTATTTCTAATTTAACAAGCTTCCATCCAGTTTGACTGAGGTTATTAATGATTTGTTCGAACATATTTTCACCTCTGCTTTATATCTCCCCTAAGACCCCTCGCAACAAACTTGGAACGCCGTAATCATTTTTTCCAGAGCCATACCCAACGTTAAGCAAAGTCATCTCCGGAAAAGCTGATTGTTGGGCTAAAGCCCGAATCAGCGCAGCACCGGTTGGGGTAATAAGTTCGCCTGTGATGCCTGATTCACGGAATTTATAGCCCCGCAAAAGCATCAGTGTCGCCGGTGCGGGTAAAGGCAAGGTTCCATGGGCACAACGCACAAAACCAGTTGACCATGGTAGCGTAGAGACCTGAATCGAGTCGATGTCTAGTTGGTCCAAAGCAATACAGGTTCCAACAATATCCACAAGAGAATCCACAGCCCCCACTTCGTGAAAATGAACTTGATCAAGAGTTGTCCCGTGAACGTGGGCTTCTGCCTCAGCTAACACATTAAAGACTTGAAGGGCGTGCTTTTGAGAGCGTTCGGACAAAGTCCCACTTAGAATCATCTTTTGAATATCCGGGAGACGGCGGTCATGATGCTTGTGCTCAAGGTTCTGCTCATGCACGTGCTCATGTTTATGACCATGGTCTTTAGTCTGGTCATGCACCGTGTCATGGTTTTGGGAGGGTTGTGCAGGGTCCCTATTCTTTTCCGAAAGAATGACATCGATGTCAGTCGCTTGAATTCCATGGACTTGGCGTGATCGAACATCGAGCACAAATTCAGTTAATCCCATCGTGTGGAGTTGATTCACTATGAACTCCGGATCAGCGCCTAAAGCAATTAATGATCCGAGGGCCATATCACCGCTAATGCCAGCAAACGTATCCCAAAATAAAACTCTCATGAGAAATGTTCCTCCCTATTTTTCTCTTGCTATACGCCGTACAATCGCAGAAGCTAAAGATGCTGCCCCAAAGCCATTATCAATGTTTACAACTCCGACCCCGGAGGCACAACTGTTTAACATGCTGAGTAAGGCAGCGAGGCCCTGAAAGTGGGCACCATAGCCTACACTGGTCGGTACTGCGATAACCGGTTGTTCGACTAAGCCTCCAACAACACTCGCTAAGGCACCTTCCATTCCAGCAACAACAATCAGCACTTCTGCACGATCCATAAGGTCTCTCTGTCCAAGCAGACGGTGTATCCCTGCCACTCCGACGTCAAAGAGGGTATCCACTTCGTGTCCCATGTAACGCGCGGTCAGCCAAGCTTCTCTCGCCACAGGCAAATCTGACGTTCCAGCCGTCATAATTAGGATCCTGCCAGATATGGTAGGCTCAGATAAGGGTCGAAGAAGTAGACAGCGGGCTTGGAGATCATATTCAGCATTAGGGAAATGGGGTAAGATCTTTTCTGCATTTTCAGGATCAAGACGAGTTGCCAACACATTCTGGGCCTTAGCAGCCAAGTGAGTTAAGATGGAAATAATCTGGTCAGTTTGTTTTCCCTGGCAAAAAATTACTTCTGACTGTCCTGTGCGCAGCGCACGGTGATGATCTAAACGTGCAAACCCTAGATCTTCATAGGGAAGATCTTTTAACTGGAGTAATGCCTCACTCGGGGAACATGTGCCCTGCTGCACGGATTCCAGCAAGGCTTTGATTGTCTCTTCATTCATAATGAAGCCTCCTGTAGGATAGGATTTAAGCTTCCGGAACATAGCCCACTTAAGTCTAGGGTGATAAACCGAAAACCCAACGTTAACATGGGGATCGTGATTTCTGAACATTCCTGGACAAATTTAGAAAAGTCGTCTTTGGGAATCTCGATACGAGCTATATCCCCGTGTACCCTGACCCGGCATTCTGCGTAGCCTTTCTGGTGAAGTATAGTTTCGGCCTGCGCAATACGTTGCAGTAGTTCTGCCGTGATCGGATCACCAAAAGGAACTCGCGAGGCCAGACATGCCATCGAGGGCTTATTCCAGGTTGGTAGATTCCGTCGCTCCGATAAAACACGAATTTCTGCTTTGGTAAGGCCTACTTCTAGCAGCGGGCTTATAATTCCCAACTCTTGAAGGGCTATCCGCCCCGGACGATAGTCCTGGGCGTCAGAAGCATTTGTACCCTCGATAACTGTCCCCTTTTCTGTTCGTTGGTTTAACTCTAAAAATAACTCAAATAGTTTCTTTTTGCAAAAATAGCAACGATTCGGCAGATTATCGCGAAACTCTTTTATTGCTAAGACATCTATGCCAATCACTTCTAATGGAAAATTATAATGTTCCGCTAGAGCCAGAGCATCCTTTTCCTCTTGTGAAGAAATCATCGGCCCACTCGCAAAAACAGCGTGACAATTTCGACCTAAGACCTGAAAAGCGACGGCTAATAGATAAGTAGAATCCACGCCGCCAGAAAAGGCTACTAAGACCTTGTTGAAGGATTTTATCCGTTTAATGAGTTGTGCTTCTTTTTCATAAATTTCTTCCAGTAGTATCTTGTCCATGATTGCTTGATCCCTTCCTTCCTCTCCATTCTACCTACAAGATATATGACTGTCAAAGGAACTTTACAGACCTGGCAAAAGTAGACTTTGAAATTAAGAAGACCGAGGCAGCTGCCTCGGCCTTTTCTATCATGAAATTATTCTCTAACGTAAAACGCCAGTAAATGCACATTAACTATGATTTAGCCGTTTTTCCATGAAACCCCAAACCCACCTCTAGGGTACTTCCAGTCAATGTTGTCAAACGGACAACCAATCAGACAGGTGCCACACTCCAAGCATCCTTCATAGCCCACCGAAATGCGTTTTTCTTCTTCATCCCAATCATAAACATGGGCCGGGCAAAACCGCGTGCAGGGTTTGTCTTGACACTTTTTCAAGCAGACATTCGGATCAATGATCTTAATGTGATTTAACTTATCGGTATTAAAGCGTACCAAAAAAAGCTTATCATCTAATTTCATAACAACGCCCTCCATGCCCCATAAACATCCTTTATTAAGCCGGCGATCGAGCGATTTTCTAAGGCCATCTTGATGATTTCTTTTTGACGGTCCTTCTTGGGGGTCCCATCAGCTGTTAGATACATCTTAATAGCTTTAGAAAATAGTTTAGGATAGGTTTTTAAGAGGTGTGGATTATCTTCAAAGAAACTAGCCATATGACGATAATGATGAAGGTCTTTCAGTACGAAGGAATCCCTCAGGCGGGTTTCGTAAACCGTCATCGCTTGGTCACTAACATCACCCGATTTAATCGATTCAGCGGCCACTTCACCAGCAATTTTACCCGAGATCATGGCTAGGTTTGAACCTTCTCTGTTCAACGAATTCATCAGCATCGCTGTATCCCCAACCACCAGCACGCCTTGACGATGAAGTTTCGGGACTTGCTTATAGCCACCTTCAGGGATTAGATGGGCCAAATATTCCTTTGTTTCTCCGCCTTGAAGCAGTCGTTTGACATAAGGCTTTGATTTTAAATTCTCCAGCAGGTCATTGGGTGTCCAATGATTGCGTATCAGCGGTTCAAGAATAGCTCCCACACCAATGGAGATGGATTCTTTATTGGTATAAATAAACCCTACGCCCATTAACCCTGCTGTGGAATCTCCATATAATTCTATAGTAGCCCCTTGACCTTCTTCAAGACAGAAACGATCTTCGATCTTTTCTTTAGGTAAGGCGATGACTTCTTTGACCGTCACGGCGACCGAGGCAGGTTTTAAGGGTTTAGCAAGTCCTGCTTTAACCGCTAAGAAGTTATTAACACCTTCCGCTAAGATTACTACTTTCCCGCCCAGATCCCCTTCAGCGCGTCCAGTACGAACTCCGACCACATTGTTACTTTGATAAAGGAGATCTTCTACTAACGTTTCGGTAATGATCATAACTCCAGCTTTTTCAGCTTGCTCAGCCAGCCAACGATCGAACTTGACCCGGAACACGGAATGCGCATTATAGGGTTCTACTCCCCAGGCAGGATCACGATAACCAGCCAGGATACTCTCATCGCCGCTTAACATGGCGATCCGTTGCTCGATAATGGGTCTTTCCAAAGGGGCTTCTTTCCAAAACTCCGGAACTATCATGTCGGTAGCTTTTGTATAAAGTATACCTCCCATGACATTCTTGGTTCCAGGATAGTCACCGCGTTCAATCACGACTGTTTTCATACCAGCCTTGGCAGCACTTATCGCAGCAGACAGGCCAGCAGGACCGCCTCCGACGATGATCACATCAAAGTTTTCCATGTTTGCCCCTCCTTAATTTGCTACGCCGTGCTGAAGGCGTTTCTTAAACTCTGCGGTCAACGCAGGTACTATTTGGAATAGATCTCCCACAATACCATAATTGGCAACTTTTAAGATAGAAGCTTCCGGATCGTTGTTAATGGCGATAATAAAGTCAGAGGTTTCCATCCCCACTAAATGTTGAATCGCACCGGATATCCCTATGGCGATATAGACTTTAGGACGAACCGTCACTCCGGATTGTCCGACTTGTTGATCATGGGTTAGCCAACCTGCCTCCACGGCACCTCGAGTTCCTGCTAAGGTGGCTCCTAAAACGTCCGCTAATTCTTCCGCCAGAGCCAAGTTTCTTTTCGCGCCAAGACCTAGACCGACTGCCACGATAATTTCTGCCTTGTCCAAGAAGGCACTCTTGGCATCGGAGGGGATAAACTCAAGAACTTTCGTTCGAAAATCACTTTCGGTGAAACTGTATTCTTCACGAACTACTTCCCCAGTGCGCCCCTCGACACGCTCTGGCATCTCCATAACTCTGGGACGGACGGTCGACATTTGCGGACGGCTCGTACGGCAAAGAATCGTCGCCATTATATTTCCGCCAAAGGCAGGACGGGTTTGTTGTAAAAGTTTCGTGCTAGGATCTATACCCAAAACCGTACAGTCAGCGGTTAATCCGGTTTGCATTTTAGTGGCTACGGCTGGGAAAACATCTCGTCCCATCGAGGTGGCACCCATTAAGATAATTTCCGGCTGGTATTTTCTGACGAGACTGGTCATAGCTTCCGCATAAGGTTCCGTGCGGTAGTCTTTAAGTACGGGGTGATCGATGACATAGACTTTCTCGGCCCCATAAGCAAAGGCTTCCGGAATCACGCTATCGACCTGATAGCCAGTGACTACTGCACAGAGTCCACACCCTATGGCATCGGCTAGCTTGCGGCCTTCGCCCAGTAATTCCCAGCCCACTGGGGCGACCTTGCCGTTGTTGTATTCAATAATAACCCAGACGCCGCTCCAGACAGTTCCACCGGCAACGAGCGCTTCTTTGGCGCGAATCGTTTTTTTCTCATTACCTTGAGCGTAGTCCTTGACCGACTCGGGCAGGGGATCTTGTAAATTAAATTTCGATCCAGCCTCAGGCGCCAGTTCCTCTTGGGGTTTGTTGGGTTGATTCGGTAAAGAAAGGGCATTTGTCGGGCACACCTTTAGGCAATTGCCCAAGTCCTTACACTTTTTCACGTCCACCACGGCGAGCCCATCAACCAGGTCCAGAGCTTCAAGTGAACATTCCATGACACAGGCTCCGCAACCGATACATTTTGTCTTGTCAATAACAACAGTCATTAGTGTTTACCTCCCTTCGCAAGAGGATTAACCATGAGAATATTTTGTTGGAAGATTTTTTGGGCAACGGAGGCGGCCGCACCTTTAGGGTCTTTCATTCCATCGATAATTTCTCCACCTGTGCGGCCGGGTGGAGCAAAAATCCTAGAGACACTGGTCGGCGACCCCTTTAAGCCCATCTGCGTAATATCAAACGGAAGGGATTGAAAATTCCACACTTCTGGCTCATACGCGGCCGCTTTCATCATATTAGGGAGGGAAGCGTAACTTAAATCATTAAGCTCTTTTTCTACCGTAAGGAGTGCAGGTAACTGAGCTTGTACAATCTGGCGGCCACTCTCAGTCTTACGTACGACAGTTACTGTTGTGTCTGTGAGCTCTTTAATTTTTATAGCATACGTCAATTGAGGAAAGCCGAGGCGCTGGGCAATGCCGGGACCCGTCTGGGCGGTATCACCGTCAATTGCTTCTTTCCCGGTAAAGACGAGGTCAATCGGCTCGGTTTCATGAATCTTGCGAAGTGCAGAGGAGAGAATGTAAGCCGTCGCTAAAGAGTCTGAGCCACCAAAAGCACGATCGCTCAAGAGAATTGCGCGATCAGCCCCAAACGACATGGCCTTTTTCAGAGCTTCTTTGGCTTGCGGAGGTCCCATACTCACGATGGTTACTTTTCCTCCGACTTTATTTTTTAGGCGAATCGCTTCTTCCAAGCCATGGGCGTCGTACGGATTAATAATAGAAGGTACGCCCTCCCGCATGAGGGTGTTCGTGATCGGATCAATTCGAACTTCAGAAGTATCCGGAACTTGTTTTAGGCAGACTACGAAGTGCACTAAAATCTCCCCCTCTCCATTATCCTTTTTTTTAATTATATGTAACGATAATATTTATGCTACTTTGTACATTATAGTACAAAGTCTAAATAATATCAATTGTTTTTTTCTTTTAGTATCTTCGATGTTATAGAAAAATATTAGAACAAGTTACTTATTCTTTCAGCCAATATACAATACGCCCACTTCTATATAAATGAACGTATTGTTTCTCCACTTCAGCTTGAGCTAAGCGTGTTTAATTCCGAGAGGTATTTTTCCACTTCAACCGCAGCTAAAGCGCCATCCCCTACCGCAGTGGCAACTTGACGCAGTGGGGTGTTACGGATATCTCCGGCAGCATAAACACCTGCAATATTGGTTTTTAAGTGATTATCCGTAAGAATATAGCCGAGGTCGTCGGTCTTAATTTCCCCATGAATGAATTGAGCATTCGGATCTGTTCCAATATAGATGAAGACACCATCCGCCTGGATCTCTCGTATCTCTCCACTGTGCACTTCGTGTATGCGTACGCCTTCTACCTTGCCCTGACCGAGGATCTCCTCAACCACAGCATTAAGTTCGAAGCGTATTTTCGGGTTATCCTTAGCCCGGTTAACGGCGATCTGCGAAGCACGGAAGCTTGACCGGCGGTGGACGATGATCACTTCTGTCGCAAATTTAGTCAGGTACAAACCTTCTTCTATGGCCGCGTTTCCGCCCCCGATAACGATCACCGTTTTACCTTTAAAGAAGGCGCCATCACAGGTTGCACAATAGGACACGCCACGACCTCTAAAAACTATTTCTCCAGGTACGCCTAATAACCGGGGTTTAGAACCAGCAGCAATAATGATAGCATTCGCCTCAAGAACTTGGCTGTTCGTTTGGATTTTTTTTACAGACTCCCTAAAATCGAGTTTTTGAACTTCCTCAAATATGAACTCTACGCCAAATGTCAAGGCTTGCTTATGAAATGAATTCATAAGATCATAGCCGTTAATCCCCTCCGCAAATCCGGGATAATTCTCGATGTTCTCCGTTGAAGCCGCTTGGCCTCCGGGCATCGCAAATTCCACAATGCCGACTTTAAGTCCCCCTCGTGCAGCATATATTCCAGCTGTTAGACCAGCAGGACCGGCACCAATAATAATGACGTCATACATGACTTTCAACTCCTCTTAATAATGTTCGTATCAAACATACCCCTCAAGGGTATTATGAAAATAGTATACCATATCTTTTCTAGATTTAATAAGTTATTGCATAAAATATGTAAAATTGATGAAGGGATTTTCATTTATTGGGAAGAATATAATATATACTAGTTTAGTATGGCATAAAACTTTAGTTTTAATCAAGATGTTCAAATGTTAAAGGAGGAAACACAGTTGCACCGTTTTGCCAAATTTGTAGCAGCCCTGATCGTAATAGGTTCATTATTGACCGCCTCAAGTGGCTTATTTGAAGATTGGTTGTGGTTTAAAGATCTCGGTTATACTCAACTGTTCTGGACACCAATTCTTAGTAAAGCGCTTTTTCAGGCGGTAAACGGAACGATTCTTTTCATCTTTATTGCCGGAACTTTATTGTCTGTTCGTCATGCCATCGTGACCTTCGTCAATGAACGCTTGCGTCTACGTTTACGTTTGGTTCAGGACATGAACAGTAAGGTTCTCAGCCTTAGTCAACGCAGGGTGACTGTTTGGTTACTTGTTATCTCTGCCATCGTGAGTTTTGGAGTCAGCTTTGTGGCAGGCTTCACGGGGTGGCTGGATGTCTTATCCTTTATTCATGCCACGTCCTTCGGTCAAGTGGATCCGATTTTCGGCAAGGATTTGTCTTTTTACTTTTTTCAACTACCTTTTTTAAAGACCTTGTTTAATGCCTTTTTCGGTCCCCTGTTTTTACTCACCTTGATAACAACCATCTTTTATGTCGTTACCGGTGTCTTACGCTTTCATTCGAGCAAGCTTTGGCAAAAAGGTGCAGTCGAAATATCTGCCAGTGCTCGACGACACCTAGCCTTATTAATTGGAATCCTTTTTGTATTAAAAACATTCGGTTATTACTTGGATATTTTTCAGCTACTATATTCTATCCACGGGCACGTGGTCGGTGCTGGGTACACGGATCTGACGGCTACCCTTCCAGCCCTTAAAATTTTAGTTTTGCTCAGTGCCTTGGGATTCATTTTGGCATGTACCTCCATGGGCTTTAAAGATTCACGTTTGTTGACGCTTCCGGTTGTAGGCATCATTTCAGTTGCAATCCTGGCTTATGGTATTTTTCCAACACTGCTCCAATCATTTGTCGTTATTCCAAACGAACTAAGTAAAGAACAACCTTATATCCAAAATGAGATAGCCTTGACGAGATTCGGATATGGCTTAGACCATATTTCAGAAATTAATTACCCAGGTAACACGCCCATTACAATCAGCGCTCTGAAAGCTGATCAAGGGACACTCAACAACATCCGACTTAACGATACCCGCCCCTTAATGCAGACCTTTACTCAAAAACAGGGCATTCGTCTCTATTACAAGTTTAATGACATAGATGTCGACCGGTATATGGTCAATGGAGAATACCGGCAGGTCATGATAGGGCCACGTGAAATTTCAACCCCTGATTTAGATCCTAAAGCTCAAACGTTTGTAAATATGCGTTTCAAATATACTCACGGATACGGCGTGGCTGCTTCGTTTGCTAATGCTGTAACCTCAGAGGGGCTTCCTTCCTTTGCAGTTAAAGACATTCCTCCTGTCAGTGACTTTCCCGAATTGAAGATTACAGAACCACGCATCTATTATGGGGAGCTGACAAATGACTGGGTTGTTGCCGATACTGCGGTTAAAGAATTCGATTATCCTCAAGGGGATACAAATGCCGAAAACTCTTACCAAGGTAAAACAGGGATTCCGCTAACCCCATTTAATAAGCTAATGCTCTCACTTAGCCATGGAACCTTGCGCTTCTACTTAGCTAATGAAGTAACATCCAGCAGCAAAATGCTGGTGTACCGGAATATCAAAGAACGAGTTCAAAAATTAGCGCCGTTTTTAACCTATGATTCGGATCCCTATTTAGTCATTGATGGTGGTCACCTTAAGTGGATCATTGATGCCTATACTACATCTGATGCTCTTCCCTATTCCAATCAGTACCCAGGACAGGGGTATAATTATATCCGGAATTCAGTTAAAGTCGTTGTGGATGCCAATGACGGGACCGTTGATTTTTATGCAATCGATTCCAAAGATCCTATTCTGGAAACTTACATGAAGATTTTCCCAGGTGTATTTAAAGATCTGGCGAGCATGCCTGCCAGCTTAAAGAGCCACCTCCGTTATCCTGAAACATTATTTACGGTACAATCCACAATGCTTAAAACCTTTCATATGACGGATCCCTCCGTATTCTACAATAAGGAGGACGCCTGGGATACTGCCAAAGAACTCTTTTCAGCGAAACCCCAGGACGTAGCTCCCTATTACACTATTATGAAAATCCCGGGAGAAGATAAACCGGAGTTCGTGCTCATGCTTCCTTTTACACCGGCCTCCAGTGAAACAAACACACGGAATAACATGGTGGCTTGGATGGCAGCTCGAATGGACGGACAACATTATGGTGAGTTATCATTGTTTAAACTACCCAAAAATACTGAGTTCGACGGTCCGCTACAGATTGAATCACGCATTGACCAAGACCCTGACATATCGAAGCAACTCTCCTTGTGGGATCAAAAAGGCTCAAGCGTGGTTCGGGGAAACCTTTTAGCTCTGCCAATCGGAGGAAACTTTCTCTATGTTGAACCAATCTATCTACAGTCCGATAATGGCGGTAGTATCCCCGAGATGAAACGTGTCGTGCTCGCTTATCAAGATCATTTAGTCATGACGGATAATTTAGGTTCAGCTTTAACTCAACTCTTCGGAGATGGTACGCCTCAACCGACAACACCCGGACAAAGCACACCAGCGCCAGTGTCGGTGCCTGTTCCCACTCCGTCCACGCAAGCCCAAGCGCCAACTGGACTGAATGCGACAAACATTACTTCAATTATTGATCAAATGAATCAAATACGCACCTTGCTCGACAATCTACAAACCCAACTCAAGGGATTACAAAGTACGCCAAGCCAAACTCCGTAATACGTACCTCCACCTGTAACCTAATCCTGTCCGACTTAAACAGAAAAGGAACGCCCTCGTGGCGTTCCTTTTCTATTTAAGTATTAATTAAGATTTAAGGGGTTGCAACTCCGCAAGAGTAGATGTTCCATTTTTGGTGAGTTGGATAAGCTCCGCGCCATCGACAGAGACGTAATTCTCATCTCCGTGCAATTTTACCTCTGCTAGCTGACCGGCTGTAACGATAAAAGCTGTTTGATGATCATAAACAATCATTTGACCTTTAGCGCCAATGAGCGTGCGTACGTTATTATCGAAAGGAATCGTTCCTTCCCATTCAGTCTTTAGAGAAGGGTTGCTCGATAATGTCGCAAGGTCCGTCGTGGTTTTAATCTTTACAAGTTGATTGTTTTCCACTTCGCCGATATAGACATTACCATCTCTTATTCCCAAGATTCTGTCGTTAATGTTTTTCGAGATGATCTGACGCTTTGTCCCATCCAGGGCAATGACTTCATGAGTTGACCCCACTTTACTGTCGAGATAAAGGGTTCCATACCGATCTGAGGCAGCCATATTATCGATAGTCTCTCCTGATTTGCTTAAGGTGCGTACGTTTTTCATAACGTCTATTTCCATAAGTAGTTCTGTCAATTCGTTTTTAACAGTGAGGTACATGAGATTGGTAGAGGTCGAGACAACACAGGTTTCGATGGTGCCACCTGCTGGAAAATTGTCAATTGTTTGATTAAATCGATCATCCGGAGCTATGTCTTCATCACTATTCGGAAGTTCAAGCGTATACAGTTCCGTGATTTGTGGATTCCCATACCGTTTTTCAACCCGAGGCGCTACAGGAACCTCTTTGGGCACGACCTTTGGAACTTCAACCACAATTTTTTGATTGGGGTCTTCTGTTTTGGGTTCAACGGGAGTTGGCTCCACTGGAGTCTGCGGCGTGGCTTTGGGAGGGTATACAGTAACGTACGTAATAGGGTCGGGATTTTTCTTGGCATAAAAATAGAGTAAGGTATTTCGGTCAGGCAACCACTGGTACGAGAGAACTCCATAACTTTGATCATTCTCAGAAGGCGATTTCTTCTCAAAAACGATCTTTCCCTTGGTAAGGTTAAAGACTTTAAACGTACCATTCTCCATGTATGCTAAATAATCTTTAGCGTATGAAATTTGAACATTAGTCAAACTTGAGCTAGGGATGGTGGCTTTGAGTAGGAGTGTAATTGGTTCACTCGCTACCGTTGGAGCCATAACTTTTTGAACTTGATTGTTAAGGAAAAAATAGGTTCCCCCTTGTAGAGGAAGAGAAATTAAGGTCCAAACTAATATGAGACGCAGTGTCTTGTTCATGCGTGCTTTCTCCTTTTTCGCGAGATTATGGAGTGATTAAGGGGTAACCACAAAGGCTGTAGGAATATAACGTTCCCCAAAAATGTCCCAAAGCTTATTCACCACTTTGCCATTGTAGACAAGTTCTGAAGATGAACCGCCATCAAGATTGACGGCATTTACAGCATGATAATCATCAAAGACATTCATGAGACCACGCAAGGAGGCTCCAATACTCCAAGTTGGTTGCCGGCCATCAATAACCACGAAAATCACAGTTCCATCGGCCATTTGTCCTATTCCTGTCCGAGGAGCAATTCCCCACCCGCCATCTCCGGAAATCACGGGTCTGCCATCGACAATGAGATTAGGGCCAAAGGTAACTGCTTCGCGAATATGTTTTTCTGCCAATTGACTAGCCGTCATTTCTCCAATGATCATCTTCCCCTGGTCATCAAATCCGACAATATTGACCGCCTTATCTTGCACATTGTTGTGGACCAGTTTTCCGTCATGCACGGTTAACCCATCAGGGAAAGCTCCGTTTCCTTTGCCGTTCGGATCATAGAATCCTCCAGCATTAATACCGGCAAAAGCTCCCATATCCTTGACAAGATCGCTGACACGTTCTCCGGTAACCCCGATTTCTTTGGTAACCGCTAACTTTACTCGTTTTGGGTCTTTGACCAGCATCACTTTGCCTTTAAAGCTTGGACCTTGAATATCTTCGATCGTAATTCCAGAACTCGTATCAGCAATTACCTTAGTACGTGCTATGGCTTGGTTAGCACTGGTACCTTGAGAAGAGTTGAGATCCATAATCCGATCTATTTCTGCTTGAGAAAGAAAGGCCTTTACAACCTGCGGATGCCGTGATGTGTAAACTGAGCCAACGGCCACGGCTTTGAGGGACTGGAAGGGTCCCCAAAACAAGACAAAAGGGCAAAGTATTGCCGCAAAAATCAGGTTATATGTCAAAAAGGCCAGAATCATTTTAATTTTATAAGAAATCTTAGTTTTCATTTAAACTCTTTCTCCTTCTTAAGGTATTACGTATGATCCACCTAAAACTTATACTTTCTGATAGTACAAAAAAACAAGCCGCAGATTTAAAGATGCGGCTACAAACCCCTAGCGACGTCGTTGGTTCAACTCTAATGCTAATTTCCACAATGAATAAATGATTAGAAATTTGACATCAACAACTTTATAAGTATAACAAAACATATATATACTATCAAGGATTTACCTATGGGTATTTATAGTAAGTTAGCAAAATCTTCAAGTTTGTCGTACAAGTAATTAAAAAGCATAAAAGAGCCGTCTATAACAAAAAACGACTCTTCCTGATGCGATCTAAGAACCTACCCCAGAGTGGGGTTAATTTCTATGCGGTATGTAAGGTCGGCGACTTTATCAATCATGCTGGCAACACTACAGTATTTTTCCATAGAAAGTTGAACCGCACGCTGAACTTTGTCCTGGGAAAGAGATTCACCCCAAAACTTATAAACCACTTCGATATCTTTAAATACTCGTGGATGGTCGCTGGCGCGATCTCCTTCAACAGTTATCTCAAAGCGTTGAACCTTGACCTGCTTTTTTTCCAGTATCGTGACAATGTCCATACCACTGCAACCTGCAATCGCGATTAAAAGGAGTTCCATGGGACTCGTGCCACGCCCTGTTCCTCCAGCTGTGACGCTGGCATCTATGTTGGTCATGACCTTTGAACTTCCTGCGCCCTGGAAATGCATCCCTTTAATGTGCTTCACGGATACAATCATTTACAAGACTCCTTTCGTCTGATCAATCCAGTTCAGGTAACCATAAACCTTTGAGGACGTCTTGGGCAACTGCTCGCATGGATTTTCGAGTGGACATTGCTTGGTTACGCAAAGCGGCATAAGCAGCTTGTTCTGCATACCCCCTTAGTTGAATAAGGGATAACATGGCTTGAAAAACAATTTTTCGCGTCTTAAGTTCTTCTTCTAGGCGTTGGATCTGCTGGATGTTTTCAGTTTCGCGGGTAAAGCGATGCTCCGCAAGCTGTATGGCAGCTGCCATTTCTAGTGCGCGCCATGGATAAAGAATTACGTGGTGGGCATCTGCCTCAATAACCTCTGATAAAACATGTTGCTCTTCCTGAGTAAGAACAACAATAATCGGACAGAGATGCTGAACGATCAGATTCTGAAGAACTTCCGATGAATTAAGGCCACGGAGATTCCACCCCATAATAATTAAATCAGGCTCAAATCGGTGAGCAAAACGTAAAGCTTCCATCCCATTATCTGTTGTGGCCAAGATCTGATAATCTACTAGTGGTAGCATTGCTTTAATTTCCTGATTCAATGAGCCTTTTCCTGATACTAATATAGCTCTCTTCATCCTGAATCACCCATTTCAAAACTTCTTTAATTAGGCACATGGCATCTTTGACTTGTTATTTCCTTTCATATGCCTTACTTGCGTATTGCGAGAAGAGTGTCTATATCTGTACCCTTATCTTTAGGGAACTTGTCCAGCTCAATCTAATCATCAAATGCGGACTGATGATTCGTTAAACATAACCTCGCTTATTTTGCTACTGCACCTAACGTTTCTTCAGTAGAACTAAACTCCGGTTCTTCCTGTATAAAGGGGAGAACCGGCAGCGGAGTTGCCAATCGCAGTGGAAAAATGAGGATCATTAAGGCCAACCCACCAATGGCAAGCGCAAGATATTGTAGAGACATAACAGAAAAGACTACAGATGAAAGGTTTGAAGGGGTACCAATGGCATAACTAAACGGTTGAATTACCCGCAAATTGTCATTCATTAATTGAGTGGGGGTCTCCATGGATGCAGTCGTCACTTGATTGTTGTTGGGTGGGATCCAGACAAGTTTCCCTCCAAAATCAAAAGAATTGATAAACTGAAGCCCTGTCTTACAAAATGGATCTAAAGAAGAGAAGTATATAAAACCTTTGGGAGTATAAATTCTATCCTGTTCGACACTTGCGCCTGTTATTGCGGCCTTAGTATAGGTCCGTTCAATTCTCAAAACATCTTCCTTACTAACATTTACTGGCCCATAATCGGTAATGACAGCATACAACCCATTGTCAATTACCTCAATATTTGACACTTTGACATCTAAGATCCGAATGCCAATCATCGTCAGTAGTATAACAAATAAACTAATAAATATAATAACTCCCGCTATGCGTTCGCGATCTACCTGTATTTCTTTCCTAATCACAGTTCGACACGTCCTTTACTTCTGCCTAATATCCTTTACTCTAGTTTAACACAATTCTCATTGTACTATAAAAAATTTAGTCAGACAAATAAAGTTTATTAAATAAAACGCACAGGAGAAGACAAATATCTCTTCTTATGCGTTTATATTATATATTACGCAAATTTTCGGCCTAATTATAGTATTTTTTTAAAAGATGCACTACTTTGACCCAAAATGTTTTCCGAACCTGTTAAGCAATTGTAGGAGATCGTTTGGTGTGAAAGTTAGGGGATTATTCATTGTTGACTTGGGTTTGGAAAGTGGTTTTAAACCTGAAGATTCTGGTGGGACTACGGCTCGCACAAAGATAGTAGCGAGTAGTCCAAGTATCAGAAGTGGCAACGCTCCTCTAACGCCAGGAAACGTAAGTATGGGAATAAACATCGCTGCGCTAGGGGTAAATGGTTTGGTCGAATAATCTGCAGAGACATATATTGAGACAAGAATGGGCGCCTCTGGGGTAGTGACAGTTACAAAGCCCGGAAAATTCGCGCCTTCACTCTGTTCATCTATTTTTATAGGCTCATTTCTTCCATTGATTACTAGATCAGGATTCGGAGAGGGGCCTGTACCATTGGCCATCCAGTGTAAAAACTCTTGAAGCTCAGTGAGAGGCATTTGTACGGTCTGTCCATTTCCTGAGTCAAGAACAGGGATGCTTTCCAGATTGAAAAGACGACCAGCGAGATAGAGAAAGAATTGTGAGCCAACTAGAATAGCAGGAGATGAGAGAACTGACCCTGCGATGAGAGGCTGCGCAAACAAAAGGGAGGAACTTCCAATCACTGAGCTGATAGGTACAGATATTCCGATCCCCATGCTAAGTGGTTCTCTGCCAACGCTACCTGGCTGATTACCGAACATCTCAACCCCCCCTTCATAACAATAATAACAAAGCGCCGTGTACCAATGTGAGCAACCAGTTAGACATAATATGCTCAGTGTGGTCTCAATGCACAACGTATTCCACAGTTATAGGGGTAAAGACTCTATGTGATATTTGGCCGATTTTTACGTCGAGTAGCTAAATAATCCAGTACTCGATCAGAAGAGGTATTCAGCACTTGCTGCTCTAAAATTCCAACCTCACGAACTAACTCTAACGCGTGTCCAAATTCGCCGACCCGATCCCAAAAGTGAGCGTCACTGCCTAAGATAACAGGTCCTTTGTACTGGACCATGTACTGGGCAAAACGACGGCAATTCCCCCACGCTCCCTTCTTCTCCTTGGCCAATGAACTGTTATTAATCTCGACCGGAATATTTAATTTTGCGGACGTGTGAGCGATTCGTTCGAGATCCAACTCAAAATCAGGCCGTCCCGGATGGACCATCATATCTGTAAAAGGATTTTCCATAGCTTTGATATACGCTCGTGTATTTTGTTCAGACGTTCCTCCAGGGTAGCAGATAACATGAAGTCCAACCAGCACGAGTTGCATCCGTGAAAGATAAGGTATTGGCATATCTAATTCCCCATCATGACTTATGATATTGGCTTCCACTCCCGGTAGTATCCGGACCCCATATAGTTCTTCAGGGATAATTGCTAGGTTCCCGAAATGATAGAGATAAGGAGCGCCCGGCATACTGGGGGCATGGTCTGTCATGCCCAGTAATTTGATCCCTCTCCGCGAGGCAGCCAGTGCATTTTCAGAAAGGGTACTATAGGCATGTCCACTCGCTACGGTATGGGTATGCAAGTCTACTTCGATTTCCATTTACAACACCTCTTGATCATTATATCTCTTATGAAAGAAAAAACAAAAATAAGTGCTTGTAATTAGCACTTATTTTCTGATCGCTATTGCTTTTTAACGAGTGTAGGTACTTTTACCGTCGAATCAACAGTGAAACGAAAACTTGCGACTGTAGCTTGTTCTACGCCTCCTTCGAGATTAGGTTTAATGCTTAACGTTATCAAGTGTTGTCCTGCAGTGGCACTTTTCCCCATTGCATCCCCTAAAGCCTTGATCTGCCGAAAAGCTACACGGGCAGTAGCACCTGGTTCTAGTGTGGGTAAGGTTCCTGGTGAGGTTATTTTTTTCGTGTCGTCCCCAACGAGTGTTACTTGTAATTCTAATGGGATGTTCGTCATTTTCTTTGCTGTTGTATTTTGTACCGTTACGACCAAGTCAAATGTATTGGTTGTGATCACTTGTACCCCTTTTAATGTAACACTCCCGTACGTAAGGTCCTTAAGTATTGAGGCAGGTTCTACAGTTACACCGAGCATCTTAATTTCAGGGGCCTTGTTGATTTTGCTTACTCTCGCCTCAGTGTGTTGCCAAAATGAAAATCCGGCGAATCCGATTAGGCAAATTACTAAAAAACTGGCTACGATGACGGCGTATTTGCGATTTATCGCAATAATTTTAGTCAAAGCTGAACACCTCCTATTAATTTGGAATTTACTCCTTAAAAAAACCTATGCATGTCCTCTTCAAGACATGCATAGGTTTAAAAATATTTTTTTATTTCCCTTCGCGTTCTTCATACATCTGATGGCGGATATCTTCTTCCACTGTCAAGCGGAAGATTCGTGAGGACTGGATTATTCTTGAGGTAGTACGTACCCCTATATAGTCTTCCATTTCGTCGAGCGAAAGGTTTGAAGTTATAACGGTAGGAAGTAGCTCATTCATACGATAATTAATAATTGAATAAAGGCGATTCCTGGTCCATTCTGTATAATTATGGGCCCCTAGGTCATCCAGAATCAGAATGGGAATCGTTCGGGCTGTATCCAATAAATCCATTTCGTTAACTTCAGACTTATACGTTGCTCGTAATTCATCTAAAAGATCCGGAACTACTAAGAATAGAACCTGAAGCTGGGCCTCTATTAATTCATTGGCAATGGAAGCCGCCAGATAGGTTTTACCTGATCCAACGGGACCTGTGAACAAAATTCCGAGGCCATGAGGGTTTCTGCGACATTCATCGACAAAGCTATAGGCGGCCTTTAAGGCCTTAGCTGCCCCTTGACGATGTGGTTGGTCCACTCTTTCAGGTCCGTAAAAATCAAATCGAAATTTTTCGAGACGACAGTTCTTCAAAACTCGCGAGATACGCGCATGGCGAAATTGATTTTCCATCTTTCTCATGCGCATACAATTACAGGGATAGGCTACATCCCCTTCGATAATGATGCCACGATCCTGGCAAGCAGGGCACTTTAAGGTTTCAGCGGGATTGAGAGGATCCGTCGATTCATAGTTCTGATTAACTAGGGGAGGACTCGGATCAATGCAGGGAATGGACTTCAAGTCGGCAGCGTGTGGTTGAGTGGCTAAGACATTACTTTTTAAAATATCTTTTACACTTCTCATCTTGAATAATCCCCTCCTCGGAAATCTAGGATGTATCTTAATCCACTATTAACTATAGATAGAACTTATCATACTTGTTAGAGGCTGTTTTAGGAACCTGATTCTTAGGTTTTGATGTTTTTTTCTCCTGTCGGGACTGAAAATAAGCATCTTCCGCCTCAATTTCCGCTCTTGTGTGCAAACTTTTTTTCTCCCATTCTCGAAGTATAGAGTCTAAATAGCGGAAATTTCGAATCCCCGCACTTACTCCTCTTCTTAAGGCTTCAATGATCAGCTCCTCAGAGAAATTAGATGACAGCCAACGATCTAAGTTTTCACATTCGATGCGGGTAAGAGGTCGACCAAGTTCTTGCTCAAAAGCGCGGACTAAGGTTTCCATTGGCGGGCTTATCGGAGTAGATGTCTGTTGTGGTGAAACTTGGCTTTGTTTTAAGGTGCGTTCTTCTTCCAATTGCCGAGAGCGTTCAATGGCCCATAGTTCTGCAAGTTCGTCCATCAGACCTACAAAACTGTAACTATTAACCCACTTTTCCTCGATCGGATTCCAGTGCCTTTCAATTGCGAGTAGTTTCCGCTCAACCAATCGACCCACAACCTCCTCAATGTCTGAAGAGGAAGCGGTCATACGCCCAGACAGGGTGGTGATTGAAGGATATGGGTTAGTTTCAGCTTCGCATAAGATCTGAATCAAAACCATCATCTCACGATCATTCAAACCGATTTCTGTATAATGAGTCAAAAAATATTTTGGAATTGCTACGACACCGGAAAAGAAAAGAGCCTGTGTAAAGCTCCCATAAACACTAACTTTATTCATTGACATTCACTCCCCATGCACCAACCAAGAAAATATCTCTAAAATATTTCTCCCTTTTTGTGTATTATTCTTTCCGAAAAATGTGGCACTAATGATATATAGGCTATAAATTGCTTTATAATACAATATATGGTAAATATTCCGCGATATATTTTCCTTATATTGGCAGGATATTACCGCTCTTTTGGCGTATATAGTTTGCAAACGAATCTAAGGAGGAAACTTATGGACTTTCATCAAGAGCTCATCCAAATCGTAGATAAATCAGGTGCTCACCCGGCTTGGGGCGTTAAACATTGTTTCAGAGTCTATCACCTAGCTAAAGAACTTTCAAGCCACTTAACCTTGGACGATGAAGTTCTTTATGCTGCGGCTATGCTCCATGATACAGGAAAGTACCCCATTTATGCGCTCAAAAATGTTGATCATGCTTTACGTTCCAAGGGAGTTACGGCCAATCTCCTCCAACAAATGATGTTCTCTCCAATCAAGCTACCTATAGTTTTAGATGCTGTTGAAAAGCACATGTATTACTCAGAACCGGGACGGAGTGATGAAGCGGTCTATTTACGCGAATCTGACATTTTGGACAACTTTGGTAACATCGGCTTAATGCGTTTATTTAGTCTAGTTGGACAAGATGAATTGATTCAGACTCCTGAAAATGCGATCGACAGAGCCCGTCTCTTCGCTGATGCTCTTCCAAACAAAGTATCAACAAAAGCGGGTAAACGTTTGGCGATAAAGCGACGAGAAGAAACTCTTCGCTTCCTAGCCGGTCTTAAACGTCAAACCTCGGAATATGCTTGGGTTTAAAACACTTTATGTTTTAGTGCCGTGTTTCTCGTTCTTGTTCTTCAAGCCAACGTGTTATGCTGTCCAGAAGATTAACGACTCGTTCAAAATTGCGGGTTCGTTGCCCTTCATCAATAAGCTGCTTGAGATGATGGCGTAACCGGACATAGGATCGATTGACTTGAGCCCGGGATAAGTGAGGTTCCGATATTTTAGACCGTTTGGAGGTGGGTGATATTAACCGATGTGGTAATTTGCTAATTGATTTATCAGGGGAAAGTTGAACTTTTTCTTCGCTACCCTGCACTAAAGCATCCTGTGTCAACCATACTTTTTGGGGAGCGTGCCGGACGATTTGATCGTGCGTAAATTCGATAGTCTCTCCCAGTTGAGGGATAAGGGGTATTTTTCCGAATGTTTCTTGGATTTTAGCGGAAAAAATAGTTTGTGCCTCTACCTCTCCGTGAACAAGAATGATTTGCTCCGCATTCTTACCTAAGAGAGAGAGCCAATGAAGTAGTTCCGCTTGATCAGCATGGGCTGATAAACCGTCCATATGACTGATTCGAGCTTTAACTACTACCTTCTCCCCGTGTATGGTTACAGTCTCAACACCGTCTGAAAGAATTCGTCCGAGTGTACCTTGAGCCTGATACCCTACAAAAAGGACAGTGGCTTTCTCCCGCCAGAGGTTTTGTTTAAGGTGATACTTAATACGTCCGGCATCAGCCATACCGCTGGCGGCTATAATAATCGCTCCGCCTTCAATCTCATTAAGAGCTATTGAATCCGCAGTAGTTAGACTAAAATGAACGTTAGGCATGCTCAGAGGATTACTGCCCTGTTTGATAAGTTCATGTATTTCTGAATCAAAATGGGTGGTGTTTTCTTGAAATATTTTCGTCGCCGCGATGGCTAAGGGACTGTCAATATAAACAGGCAACGTAGGTATACGATGTTCGTCTTGTAATTTGCGGAGATAATAGAGAAGGTCTTGGGTACGTTCAATAGCAAAAGCAGGAATAATTAAGTTTCCTCCGGCCTCATATGTCGTACGAATTATTTCGGCAAGCTGTTCAGCACGATCTATTTTGTTCTCATCCGTGTTATCAAAATGGAGACGATTCCCATAGGTTGTTTCCATAATAACAACATCCGCTTCAGTTAAAATGCTTGGATCTTCCAGATAGGGTTGGTTAACGTTACCAATATCCCCAGAAAACACGATCGTCTTCTTGAAATCTGGCTCTTTGATGTGGAGAACAACGTGAGCGGACCCTAAAATATGACCAGCATCATAGAGTTGGAACGATACCGTCGGAGCGAGTTCGATTAGGTCTTGATAGGAGGTTGCCTTAAAGTATGGTAGAGTATCAAGCGCATCCTGTACGGTATAAATCGGTTCGAGGGGTTGAAGTCCTGCCCTCGCCAACTTTAGGTTCTTGCGCTTCACTTCCATTTCTTGAATATGGCCACTATCTGGGAGCATTATTGAACACAGTTTAATCGTTTCAGCGCTTGCCCAGATGGTACCCTTGAATCCAGCCTTAATCAGTTTAGGTAACATCCCAGAATGGTCGATATGGGCATGAGTAAGAACAACGGCGTCAATACTCGCAGGATTATAGGGGAAAGTAGCGTAATTCAACTCTTTCAGCGCCTTGGATCCCTGAAACATTCCGCAATCAATTAATATACGCGATTCACCTGACTCCACAAGATAGGATGAACCAGTGACGACTTGTGCTGCGCCAAAAAAGTTAATCTTCATTTAGTAATCCTCCAAAAATACGTCTCTGTAGCTATTTGTACTATTCATTTTCACAATCACAATATTATTTTACACGTTAAATTGATGTTTCGCAATGGCAATAGCATGACATCAATTTCAGTCTTTAGTCAAGTTGAACAAATTTTAGTTTCACTGCTTTAAGGGCTGCTTGAGTGCGATCCTCGACAGCCAATTTACGGTAAATGCTTGAAAGATGATTTTTTACTGTCTTTTCACTAATAAATAAAGCTGCTCCAATCTCCCGATTAGAGGACCCTCTGACCACATACTGAAGGATTTCCATCTCCCGTTCACTAAGTCCACTGGTGTTTTTCAGAGGACTTGAACGGGTAAATTGCTTTAACAATTTACCCGTAACTGCGGGAGATAAAATGGGTTCGCCTGTGTACACCTTGTAAATAGATTGAATCAATGTTTTTGAATCCACATCTTTCAGCAAGTAACCCGCCACGCCAATCTGAAGTACCTGGAAAACTTTATCATCTGAATCGTCAACAGTAAGTACTAGTATGCCAATTTCAGGCCGTTCACGGCGGATAACCCGACTAGCCTCTAAGCCATTCACCCCAGGCATATTGAGATCCATTAATAAGATATCAAAGGTCAGGTTGCGTGCCGCATTTATGGCACCTTGGCCATCTCCTACTTCTTCAACGACCTCAATTCCAACATCAAATTCTATTATTCGACGTAGTCCCTCTCTTAACAGTGGGTGATCATCGGCAATCACGATCCGAATCATGTTGTCGTTCCTCCTCACATCTCGATGGAATTGATAGTTCGATCGTTGTCCCCTTTCCAAATCTGGATTGAATGGAAAACCGCCCAGAAAACAATTCTACACGTTCGCGCATTCCGATTAATCCAAAATGTTCCCCTGGAGCGGTCAAAGCGGAGTTCACTTCAAAGCCTATTCCAAAATCCCGGATCCGAGCAATTGTCCAATCTTCTTGGTAAACCAAAGTAATGTTTACTTTATCCGAGTGAGCATGCTTCGCAATATTAGTCATTCCCTCTTGAATTAAACGGAAAAGTGCCACTTCCATTGCTGGAAGTAATCGCTTTTCGCGGCCTTCGATCTGCAGCTCACAGTTTATCTCGTAGTTTCCTTGGAAGTTATCTAGGTATTTAGCAATAGCTGGCACGATTCCTAAATCATCAAGCGCCATTGGCCTAAGATCAAAAATGATCCTACGGATATCTTGAAGATTCGACCGGACCAAATTTTTCAGATCATCAAGTTCAACTTTGACTTGGCTGGAATCTTTCTCGAGTAATTTTTCGGCAATCTCTAAACGCAAGACGATATTGGCAAGCGTCTGCGCGGGTCCATCATGGATTTCCCTTGCTACTCGACGACGTTCTTCTTCTTGTGCTCTGATCACCCTCAAACCCATCTCTTGGCGTTGATCGTGATTCTGGGTTTGGAGAACCTCCGCTACTCCGCCTTGCAGTACATTAACCGCCGTGCTCACCAGTGTCATCAGATTTTCAGCACGTTCAATCGTTATTTGCATCTGACGTAGGGAGCGTTCAAGCTCATCTCTGCGATTTCGCAATTCCATTTCTTTACCTTGCGAAAGTTGTAGATTAACTTGAGCATCTTTTGCTTCAGCATAGGCCGCGATCATTTCTTTCTCAGAGCATTTTTGGTGAGCTCTATTTACTTCCATAAGTTTTTGACGCACAAGCCGTTCTATTTTTTTATGAAAATCGACTTGAGAAATAATTTTCGCGATATCAGATTTAAGCTGAGAAAGTTCGCTAGTCAGTCGTTGCGTCTCAGTCCGCGATGTTTCAGCAATAATAAAGATTTCTTCTTTTCCCGACTCGATCGCTGTCAATGTCGTTTCCAAGATTTTCTGCAACAGATCAGACACAATTATTCCTCATTTCGATATCTAGGTTAACTTTTCAAATTCGTACCTCCTTATCTATTTCGACACAGAAATAATATATCCTACTTATACTCGAAAAAAGTAGCATAATAATTATACAATCTGGGACTTCTTTCCTAAACGCTGGATTTGTCTAATCCCACGTTCTAATCTGCGCGGGAACGTAAGATCTTCAGAACTGCACATAAAAACCTTCCAACCTTCCTTCGTAAAGTCTTCAATAATAATAGGATGCTCTGAATCCAAAAGACAAATCAGGATATTTTCCACTTGCGCCAGGAATGTCTGACCCATTAAATTTATGTTCCAATAGACCGTGCTGTTCGGTAAAATTTTGTTTAGAATACGTCTAAGAGGATTTGCCTGCTCAGGAACTTGTGAAGTTCGCAACATTCCATAGGCTTTGATGTTAATCGTCTTGTCATCAACTTCAATTTCTTTAAACTCCGGACAAGTAATATCGAAAGAGGCAAGAGCAGGAATTGCAAGTTCGATCAGAAGCTCTTCAACTGAGACTTGCTCAGGACTTCCCAAATTTCCATTTTGCTCTCCAATGTGATCTTCTCTTGTCTTCTCTAATATAGAAATTGAGGTATTCGGTACTTCTTCGTTTTGGGAATTGATCACATTCGACATGCCTTCACGTAACATTCTGTCCATTGTATCCTGGAACGCTGGATAGTTATAAATAACACGTGCATCAGGAATTTGTTGTTCGAGAAGTTGTTTTAAACCATCTTCCAAATATTCTGTTGGAAACGTTGAAATTCCCTGTAATAAGGATGTGAGTTGCGAGACAATTTGACTACCTTTTTGAAACTCTTTTTCCGAGTCTTTTCCAGTTAATAAGCATACAGTAAATACTGTTTCTGTGATCTGGTCAATCCATACCGCAATTCGGGGATCTTTATGAAAATAAGCCTCCAGAATATCCACCTCCAAATTATCTATCTTATTATAGCTATGCTTGTCAGCTAGACAGTATGAATTCTTATATTATATAACGACAAAAAAAGGAATTACCTATTGAGCATTCTAAGCCAGAAAAGGAAAAAGCACTTCAGAAAGTTCTGAAGTGCTTTTCCTATTATTTAGCATTCATTGACTAATGTAGGATATTAGCGTTGACGGAAAACGTTAAGGTAAGAATCTGCATAGATGCTTCTACCGAGCAAAATTTGGGTAGTCGCTGCAACATCGACGAGTTCTTCGTCATTAGCATTCATGATAGCTGCATCAAGACCCGCACCAATAGCCATGGCCAAGTAGGTACGATTGAGTAAGTTTGTGATATTATGAGGAGATTTCTGAGATACGTTCGTTAAGCCAAGAACCGTACGCGGCGCTGGATCAGCGAGCATTTTGATTTGAGCTAAGCTTTTTAATACTTGCAACGCATGCTCTTGAGCAACGTTAACAGGAAGAATTAGAGGATCAATGTAGAGATCTTCCATAGGTAGGCCATATTCGTCTGCAGCTGCAACTAATTCCATTGCAAAAGCTACCCGTAAATCATGGTCTAAAGGAATTCCTTTTTTATCCATGGTCAAACCAACAACCCCAGCGTTGTAATCAGCGGCCATTTTGAAAACGCGCTCCATTTTTTCTGGTGTTGCATCAACTGAGTTGATGATCGCAGGTCTCTTACAAAGTTTCAATCCTGCTTCAATGGCATCATAGTTAGTGGAGTCTAAGATTAGTGGCAGTTCAGAAACTTCTTGAACAACATTAACCATCCATTGATACGCTTCTGCACGCTCTTCTTTTGGGATAGCCGGACCAGAATTTAGGTCAAGGTAGTGTGCTCCGCCTTCTTCTTGCTTTGTAGCCCAATATTGTAACGGTTTTGGGTCTTTAGCTTTAAGAGCATCTCCAATATCAGTGTACATCCCATTGATCCGCTCACCAAAAATAAGCATTGTCATTCGGCCACGTCCTTTCATAATTCTAGTATAATGCTGACTTACAAGTTGTCTAAATTATTCAATATGAAATCTCATAATTGAATAAAAATTAGAGATTTAAACTAACTTAGACGCTCATCAATTCGTCAATGTTCTTTTTCACTACAGCAACTGCAGCAGGGTTACGCATCATAATAATGCTAGCTCCAACTTGCATTAAGCCAGAAGCAGTTAATGATTCCCAAAGTACGGCACGGTCATCAAGGTCTCCCCATTGAGGATTTTCCTCGGCAGGTGAATTGGATTCTTTAGTCCGATTAGCTTCATAACCTACGGAACAAAACATTGGCATAGCGAGCATTTTATCATTTCCTAAGGCTCCCAAGCGTGCCCGTTCCATAATAGAATAAGCATACTCAATACCAAAGCCAAGTCCTGCAATTAGTGGGTCAATAACAATCTTGTTCAACGGCAGGCCCATTTCATTGATCAGAATGTTAAGTTGTTTACAGATATTGATATCAAGAGGTGACTGAGCGATCAAAGTGTGTTTGTGAACCATTGCAGCAGCTGCATAAGTTTTGTAGGTTTCTTGTTCAGCAACACCGATAAGGAGGTTTTCGCCAGTAGCTGCTTCAGCAACCGCTGCAATAACTTCATTATCTTTGGCTGTGTCGCCACATCCTACTACGATCAGCGGAACTCCAACGGCAGCCAAAACTTCTTTAACAACACGAACACAGTCTTCAGGAGAGCGGTTTTGACCATCGGGGTCTGCTCCGAGCAATTTTAGATAGATGAGGTCTGCGCCAAATTCATCAACGCATTGTTTAGCCCAAGCCCCTGGATTATTGAAGACATCTCCATATTGTTTAGTGAGTGTTTCATTCCATGTCGGGGCAATGTCATTGACCTCCATGGCGATTACTGGTCGGGCGCATTTTCCTTCAAAATGAAGATATGGTAAGGCGCTATCTCCACCAATAGTTACTGTGGAGGTTCTTGTTCCTCCTTGTTCAGAAGTTGCGCCGAGTGTTACCTCTCCAATTTTACCTGTATATCTTTCTTTTACGATTGTTACGGACATGAACTTCTCTCCTTTCTAGTTAAAGATTCCGGCACGGTTCAAAATGCTTTCCACAGCCTTGACCGAAACGGCATCATCAGGCAAATCGTATAATGGTTTGCCCGCCAAGTCATATTCCACTACCATAGGATCTAACGGTATATCTCCGATCAAAGTCAGCCCTGTACGTTCTATCTCAGCTGTTAAGGATTCCATACTACCTTCACTCGATTTAGTTACAATCAAGTGAAGGGAACCCACTGCGGACTTAAGCCCACGGATCAGTTCATGTACCCTCCCAGCTGAACGGACGCCCCGTGCTGAAGAATCACTGATAACGAACATCTCATCGATGCGCGGAATGGTACGTCTGCTGATATGTTCCAGACCAGCTTCAGAATCCACCACCACAAAGTCATAGTTTTCTCCAATGGTCTCAATATATTTTCGCAAGAGATCATTAGCATAACAGTAACATCCTGCACCTTGTGGCCCGCCCATGGCGAAAAGATCAATATCTTTGGTCTCTACGAGTGCCTGCGAAAGTTTATACTCTATAAAGATTTGCTTTGACATTCCATTGGGGATCGCCTTAGGATCTTTAGTTTGTTCGAGCAAATCTGAAATAGTTGCTGTGACAGTTAAACCCAGTGCTTCTCCTAGGTTCGCGTTGGGATCGGCATCAACGGCGAGAACAGAAATCCCTCTTCTTTGGTGTACCATTTGCCTTAGTAATAAAGCAGTGAACGTCGTCTTGCCTACTCCACCTTTACCAGCAACAGCAATATATTTGGTCATGAATTTACCTCCTGTGTTACGTTAAGTGCAAGATGGGAATAGAGAAAAATCCGTATGGGGCAAAAACAGAGCGGAAACATATTCATCCATAAATGTTGGTCCAACCGACAACTCGACATAGGTCATTTTTTGTCCCAATTCTTTCGCTTCACGCCATGCATTCTGCGAAAGTAAAGCAAGACGCGCTCCTTTGATCGAAGCGTTTCCGATAAATTCGAACCGTTCCTCTTCTATATCTGGAAGCAATCCGATTTGTACCGAATCTTGTACATTAAGGTAATTACCGAAACCACCAGCAATGATGATCCGGCTGATCATGTCCATCTCCACAGAAACCATATTCAACAACGTTCGGATCCCTGCGTAAATGGCGCCTTTAGCACGGATTGTATTTTTAACATCATTTTCAGTGATGACGACATCTTTTCCCCCACCAGCTTGATCAGCCCAGGCAAGTACGAATTCTTTGTCATCTGAAGTAGCTCGTAATCGAGCTGAGTTAGCGGAATGTCCCATCTGGAAATTTCCAACGCGATCAATAATACCCGCTTCAAGCAACTTAGACAAACAATCCACAAGTCCTGACCCGCATATCCCTACTGGAAGGGTTTTGCTAATCACTTTGAGCGCTACATCCAGGGTTTCAGGATCTATAACAACTCGTTCAATAGCCCCTGGCATTGCCCGCATTCCAAATGTGATCCCACCGCCCTCAAAGCTTGGTCCTGCAGAACAAGCACATGATACAAGCCAATCAGTATTTCCAAGCACTATTTCCCCATTAGTTCCTATATCAATAAAGAGAATAATGTCTTCTCCATTAGCTAGATCTGTTACCATCGTTCCAGATATAATGTCCCCTCCGACATAACTCGCTACCGAAGGAAAACAATGTACCAAAGCTTCGGGTAAAATATGAAGCCCGACGTCCTTTGCAGGAATAGAAGGAACATTTGTCATGGTAGGAATGTAGGGTTCTAACCGAATGTAGCGCGGATCGACGCCCAAAAATAATTGAGTCATTGTGGTATTTCCGGCAGCAACAGCAGCTGAAAAATCGTTACAAGTCAAAGATTGACGTACAAGTATCTTATCAATAAGTTCGTTGATGGTATCAACAACAGCGATTCGGATCTCTTGTAATTGTTCTGCGTTTTCAACCGCATACACTATACGTGTGATAACGTCATCGCCAAATTTTGCTTGCTTATTGTAAGATCCCTGCTGATCAACAACTTCTCCAGTTGAGAGATTGACTAGATAAACGACAACAGTTGTTGTCCCAATATCGATCGCCAGCCCATACGGTGGGTTATCATTTCCCGCTTCCACGTGGGTGACTGTTATCCCATTGTCAATATCTGTTAAAGTGACAGACACATCCCAGTTTGCTTTGCGGAGTGCTTCAGGGAGATTTTTAAGTACTGACAAAGGAATATCAACAGGTTTTTCTCCGGTTTTTAGGACACGGCGAATCTCCATACTCAGGCGAGCCCAATCACTCGTGTTTTCCGTCAAAGTCGGAGCCGAAAGTGAAATCCTCAGCTTTGTTGCAAGAGGCTGATGCCCGAATTTCTCGAGTAAATCATGGTCGCTTTCCTGTAAGATTCCCTTTTGGACATCCCCCATTAACACCTGATGTTCTTTTAACCTGGATTCCAGAGGCACCTCAACTGTCATATCTCCTTGAATCATGGTTTGACAGGCCAGTCGAACACCTTCTGATAATTGTTCAGGTGTCAAGCTTCCAGTTCCGATCACTAAGGGTTCCCCACTTAAAACGACGACTTTACAAGCACCGCAGGATCCCTTACTACCGCATCCTGATTTGATAAAAATTTCGGCCTGAGCGGCTGCATGGAGCAGCGACGTACCAGATTCTGCCTCAATGATGCGGCTCTCTGGCATGAATTTAATTTGAAATGGGGGCATCATTGTCACTTCCTTACTCTACCTTAAGAAATGCTGATTAAGCGACTTATGCAAAAATTTCAATTTTGGCATAATACTCATTGTCTTTCTTACGGCAGTTCAATCCGACCAAGCACTATTTCAGAGTTTTTGCGAACGCAACGATCCCGCTGGATTCACGAGGACCGACAATAACATTCCAGCCTGAGATCTCTTTGAGTTTGGCGGTGACAACAGCAACATAACCCGGAATGATAACATTCTTGTGTTTTAGAAGTTCAGGAACGCCAAGCTTTTGCATCGTCTCCCACATTAACTCTGGCTCATATTTACCAGCTGCGTATGCGGTGAGTACCGAGGTTCCTTCAGTATTGACTGGAATAATATAACTAGGAATTTTGGTGGATTCTACTTCACCCTCGACACTGTAGTAGGTTAATGAGAAGTTTGTTGTGAGATACAATGGAGAATTCTCGTTAACTTCACCAATAGCATACAATTTTTCCTCAACTTGAATTGGTTTCTGAGGATCAGTGTAAAGATTTTGTTTGAGTGCCATCAGCGGCAAGAGATGAGCTTTAGCACTAGTCTTCACGACGATAGCACTAGCATATTTACAAACGTAAACTGAAGCCTCCATAATTTCATCGAGAGGATTTTCATGATTTGTAAATACAACGACTGGAAAACCGAACGTGCGGAATTTCTTTTTAATAGCTAAACGACGCAATTGGGTCAGATCAGCTAACTTTTGGGCTGTGGTTTTAGAGCCGGGATCCAAAACAAATTCTTTATATCCAAGGGCTACTGCCTTTTCAACAAGGTCACTTAGGGCATCAAGGCCCTCTGCTTTCAGGATCACTGGAACGGAGTTTTCCTTAGCAATATTAACTACTGCTTCATAGTTATCAATATTTGCTTCTCCAATGAGAGGCTTTCTAGCTGCCAGCGGCCCAACAGCAGCCTTTAAAGCAGCGGGATCATTGCTAATCAGGAGCAGTGATTTATCAGTGCCAGCGGCCACAGCAGCAGCAACTTTTGCAAAGCGTGCAGCATCACCGGATTCATTTACTATAGCTACACCTTCAACAGAGTAATGAAGTCCTACGCGGTCGAACTCTAAGCCGTTGATCTCAGCAAGTTTAGCACTAACTTCGTCATCACTTAGGGCATCGGAAACTTGTATGACAATGGTTGTTTCGTGATAGAAGGTCTTATCATGGCGATACATTACTGTTTCATCCCCCATGACTGACCCATTGCCAAATTTAATGGCCTTGATTGGAGGTGCAGCGGCGGACTCCAAATTCTCCCGAGCAGCATCCGTGACATAAGGACAGGTGTCTAACGCAGCTTTACCTGCAGCCAATGCCATAGCAAAGGCTAGACAAGTTGGTACGCCACATTCTCCGCAGTTTTTCTTAGGGAGTTGTTTATAGATTTCTAAACCTGTTAGAGCCATTTTGAAACCCCTTTCTAAGTTAATTTAGTATAAGTAGGTTAACCATTAGTATCATACCGATTGTGCTAAAAAATATACAGTGTGCCTAATTTATATAGATTGGGGGGCAGTCAACCAAGGCCTCTGAAAATAACAGCGGCCTTGGCATCTTGCTAACCAATTTACATTAGTGATTCAAGGTTGAAGCAAGGATGTCCTTTTTCTTCGAGGAATGGTATAATTTCTTCTGTCGTTGTTCCGACGGATTCATCCGCAATCTTATCGATAAAGTCTGCGCCTAAACCTTCGTCAATGCAACGTTGCGTCAAATCCTCACGCAAGAACTCTTTCAGTTCTTTAGGCATCCAGATGATACGGGCTAACCCACCATCAGCAGGAATGAATTTTTTACTGACAAGGTAAGAGCGTCCGATTCCCATGAATCCAGGGGTTTGGTATCCGCCGCCGCATGTTCCGGCTAACGTGGAGAAAGTCATACCGACAGGGGTCATTCCGCTGTGCTCACGAGTGGTAACCATAATCCCATTGGCTTCAGGAATGATGGCCATGATGGCCTCAAAGCAACCGCAGGAAGTCATTGGTTTGTCCATGATCGTATAGAGATTGACCTCTTCTAAGCTATTGTTAGAAGTTGTATATAAATAATCGTTGCAACTTTTCCACATGCCTTTTAAATCATCAATCGCTTCGCCCTTAGGAATAGGTTGGTTTGGACCGGTTGGGGCAATTTCAAACGATGCTTTGGCATCTAACCAACTAACGGCTCCGCATAAGCCAACCCGTTCTGGGGTAACAATACAAACATGGTTTGGAGCAAAGGATTGACAAAGCAAGCAGGAGTAGAAGTCTTCAACAGAATCATCCGTCAAGGTCCTCATACGATCATCACGTTTTTTATACACTTCGCGAGCTTTGATGAGGTTTTCCTCAACCGCAGCCTGATCTGTATAAAGAATAACTTCTACACGGTCGATGATGGCTGGGAATTCCTGTTTTAATTTTGCCATCAGGAGCTCACCGATGTGTCTTATTAAGAAGCCTTTAGCTCGAGCTTCTTTGGAAATCCGGACCCAACACATATCCCGTTGGGCAACGTGCCAGATACCTTCTCCATAGTTTGTAAAGTAGTGAATCCGACGTTCCAAAACGCCTTCAAAGTCATCTTGCATCTTACGTCCGTATACATTGACCACAATACCCAAAGGCATTTTGGTACCCTCTGGAACGGTATCAATTTCAGGCCCAATAACTGTGATCTGACCATCAACAATGTCATCGGGTCCGACTGAATGAACGAGTTCAAAAGAAGTCGTACGTCCGCCACCGAATTCAACGTAGGTATCTGCTTTACGGATGGTTTCTCCCTCGAAAGCAGGTCCGAAGTTGACCGGAATCGGAATATCGATACTTGTTATTTTAATGCCGCGGACTTCCATAGCCAATGGAACGATCTTCTCATAGTCCGGCTCAGAGATATACCAATCAGGAATTTGTTCTTCTGCAGTAAGCGGTTGATCCGTCAGGACTGGGAAGCCCATGAAGATTGCGCCCATTGAAGCAGCTACCTTAACATCATCCCGCTCGCCGAGATGAAGAACGAAGGCCAGAACCCGACGTTTTTGATAATCAAGATGTTTTGCTCTGTCTCCAGGAGCGATCCCACCGAAGGCAAGACCTGCGCGGAAGGCATAGTTAACAGCATGAATAACTTGCGTAAAGTTTCCTACAGGGAATGCAATGTAGTCTTCCCCAATTTTAACGTTTTCTTCAAGACACTGCTCAATGATCTCATCACATAGGAAGATCATAAACCCTTTATTCATGAGGTTTTCTACAATTTTCTTGGCTGCTTGAGAGTCTTTAGCGCGTCCAAGAATAACAGCAACACCTGGAATGGTCCAGTCTACCATCTTAATCCCGTGTTTACGTACGATAGGATCACCTAAGAATCCAGTCCAAGGCAACTCTTTAGGATTATCTCCACGGAGATAACTGATCGTCTCAATAACCTCTGCAGCGTATAGAACTGATTCACCCCAAAGCTTTGAATTCTCTACGGTAAGTTCAGTGCGAACTTGATTACGCACGCGATTCAGAATGGGAACCAATTCGCCTAATTTAGTTACTTTTTCGCCGGAAAGACACATAATAACCGGAAGATGGTAAGCGGTATCTGGATAGCCAACGATTTGTTCCGCACCGAAATCTTTGATCGCACGATTTAGCAGAATTTCTGCATAGCTCATAGCGGTAATAGTGCCATCATACGCTTTACGCAGTAATTTTTTGGGTTCTTTAATTACTTCTTCGCTAATTTGTTCAACAGACATTACTCTTCCTCCTTTCTTACCAGCCTTGCGCTAGAGAAGTTTCAAATTTTTCCGCAGCTTTTCTATGCACATTTAGTTT
>JARLHU010000191.1 GCA_031292095.1 Desulfosporosinus sp. | reverse complement strand
ATTTGTAGTTTAGAACCAAAATGTATTTATTCTGTGTTAGTCTGTGTAATCTGTGGTTGATAAACTGAGTACCTGAATAGTCACAAAAATAATGATTCGCAATTCAATTTGTAGGTATAATTTTTATACCTACAAAAACACTAAAATGCCTGTAAAATCAGGGTTTATTAATGTAGGTGTAATTTTTCACGGGAATCAAGGTTAGTATGATTTCATCATGGTCAGTCGGTGCTGTTGGATATTTGATTGGGTATTTACTAAAGAAATTAAGAGTAACACGTTCTGGGATAAATGCATAAGTTACATTTTTCTGATTAAGCGTAGGATACTTTGCGTAAACCGCTAGGTTCCCGTTATCAATATTCCCGTTAGGCTAATAATTGGAAGACGAGGAGTGTAAGTGAAATGAAATCAAAAGGATATATCAGGAAAGATGGAACCGTTTCAGAATATACGCATCTTATCAATGTAAAAATTGCGACAATAGATTTGAAATAAATCAAGATAGATAAAGCAAATTGGCAATTAGGAAGTTTTTCGAAGGGGTGAGCCGTTTGTCAAAGCTGTACGCTGTTTATACAATAGCTGGAAAAGTTGAGCGATTTTTGGGTCAAGCATATTTAACTGAAAAGGACCTACAGGTCATTGAACAAAGTTTTAAGGGTCAGCTTCAATCGGAATATCTTATTACGCTTACGGACGGAGACGTTGTTAACATCAATATTATTGATTCAATCGAAGAGATTAAGGCAGACGAGGACTAAATAGAAAAATATTTTTAAAAATCTCTAACTTCCAGCTATCCATATGCTGTGACTCATTCGAAGGATTATGTGGATGATGGGTCCCAGCCTCTTTAAAAGTATTAGAGGGAGCCTGGATAAAAGATACATATTATAGTGTTTAGGCCATAAGTAATATTATAATGTTATGCGAAATATTATGTGGAGGGTTTAAGATATGGATAGATGGGACTACGAAGAATTTTTAAATACAGAAATCCAAAAGATTAACGATTTAAAATCCAAAGGGTTTATGGTGAGAGACCTTCTAGATTTAAATGAGTTTTCTTATGAGGCATTAAAACGTTGCGGTTTACCTCCTACATATCTTATTCCTAAGTCTGAGCCTCAGATAATGACCTCGGAAGAATGGAATACACATACAAGTAGTGAACACAAATGGGAGTTTTATGACGACGTTCCCTTTGGAGACTGTGATGAGAGGGATAGGGTAATGCTTGGTTTAATCTATAGTTCAGGACTTAAGCATTTATTAGAAATTTTGCCTTCCAAAACCAAAGAGGAGCTGGCAAAATTGCTTTGTGGTCGGTGATGAGAAGAGAAGCAAAATCACATGTACAAGATCAACGCGAACAAGATAAAGATAAAAAAGGGAGCATAACTATCTTTCATAACTATCTTTACTCTTAATAAAATATTACATGAAACGTAATATAATATTACAAATAACGTAATAAATTTCGTACAAGCTCATGAGCCTTTTATCCTTAAAGGTTATATCGATGCAGGGATGGATGAATATTTAGGTAAGATTGATGTCGATAAATTCTATGCTATTGTGGAAAAGTATGTTCTTGCAGAGTAAAGTGATATTATACGTTGCCCATAGAAATCCCTAATAGGGTGGATTTTTGGCATGAGGATACCCCAAATGCAGATTCGCATTATCCATATTTCACAAATCTCATTTTAATAGGAAAGGGACCAAAAATCCGCTTCTGGAGCGTATATTGAGGTCTCTGTCGAAGATCTGTGATTTAACATGCCTATCCGTTACCTTACAGATGATTCTGAAGGAGCAGAGAACTTGATAGCGTTAAGATTTAGATATGTATTAAAAGGTATTTACTCGAACATTTAATTAAAACTCTCAACCTTTTCAGCTGAGCATTTTTGTTTCTTAAGTGATAATTGAGAGGACCATAGTCATAACTAATAAGTTATGACTATGGTTTTGTTTAGACTCTTCTTAGTCTAATGCCCACAGAGTGGGGCTTAAAACATCTTGCTTAATGATTTACTATTCACATGCCATCATTTCAATTTTTCATATGGTAGTTACGGATATCAGAATGAAAGGATTATATTTATCGTAATAAGGTTATTCTTACAAATTACGACAACATAGTTCTGTGGTAGGTGGTATAGTTTATATTAATGTTAAATTAAGGAAGGAAAAGAAGACATGAAAAAATTACTCACTGCTATCACATTATTCCTAACCCTATTGTTCACATTCACTTTTCCCATACCAACCTTTGCCAACCCTTCTCCAACGATAACTAGATTGTCAGGCACAGATAGATATTCAACCGCTACTTCTATAGCAAGACAAGGATGGACACAATCTGATTATTGTATCCTGACTTATGGTGAGAACTACCCTGATGCATTAAGTGCAGTACCCTTGGCAAAAAAGTATAATGCTCCAATATTATTAACAACTTCAAGTAGCATACCCGATACAACAAAGCAGGAATTAATAGACTTACAAACCAAGAATGTAATTATAATAGGTGGGACTGGTGTAATATCGACATCGGTTGAGTCTGAACTGCAATCAATGGGAATAACGCCAACTCGTATTGCAGGGCTGGATAGGTACGAAACATCAATTAAGATTGCTCAACAATTTAGTTCACCAACAGAGGTATTCGTTGCTACAGGTGAGGATTATCCAGACGCTCTATCTATTGCATCAATTGCAGGAATAAAACAAGACCCAATTATTTTAGTGCCTAAAGATACTTTACCAGATGTCGTAAAAAATTATATATCTTCACTGAATGTTAATAAAACTTACGCAATTGGCGATTCGAGCATTATTGATGATAGTGTTTGTAACCAATTCCCTAATCCTGAAAGAATTGTTGGAGTGGACAAATATGAACGCAATGTAGCAATAGACAAGAAATTTGAAAATAACTTCAATTCGGATAGTGTTTGTTTAGCAACGGGTGAAGGATTTGCCGATGCTCTCACAGGGGCAGTTTATGCATCCAAATTATCAGAACCAATTGTTCTTGTAAATAATGCTTCTCCCGATAATACAAAAAGTTATTATCAACAAAGATTAGATTATGCCACGAATGTTTATATATTCGGGGGAGCAGGAGTAGTCTCTGATAGCCTTATTCAAGGATTGACTGAGACAACTAATCACACAACACCATCGCCTAATCCTGGTAAATCTAATATATCCCGCGTTAATGTGACTACAGTGGCAGGTATGGCTCCAGCATTACCATCAGCCGTGACTGCTACCATGAGTGACGGGACAACAAGAACGGTCAATGTGACTTGGGCGAGCATTGACGCCAGTCAGTATGCTACTCCTGGCACGTTTACTGTATCTGGAATTGCTAATTCAAATGTTCAAGCTATGGCGAACGTGACTGTCACTTACGCGAGCATAAGTTGCTTCGGTTTATTTGTTCCGTCTAACATTAATTCAGTCCTAGGTGACTCGCAGATTATTACTTTGAAAGCATGGGATACATATGGCAATCCAATTCCTAATCAAAAAATCTACCTCCAAACAGGAACTAACGGATTGTGGATTACTCAGGTTAACGGCAACTACATCACTGGCAATGTTAACATGGGAACTTTGTCTTCGACATCTACACAGACGGTCAATACACCCGTTCCACTCTTTAATATTGGGACTGGAGCCAGTGCTCCTGCCTACTCGAGTGCATCAGTCACAGGATTAACTGCTAATCACCTGAATGATAACATTAACCCAGTCATTGCGTTGACAACAGGTGCAGATGGCACAGTGTCTATTACTTTGGCAGACGGAAATGTAACATATGTTTCCAATACCGCATCAGCTACAGCCACTAACAGCTATACTGTAGATTCAGGTACACCAATTAACCAACTACACTTGAATTTCTTCCCAAACTTAGCCCAAACACGAAGTTTGGGATCGACTCTAGTGAACTGGACTGAAGTGCCTACACCTTCGATTAGCAACGTAAATGCGATCAACATTAAAACGACTGCAGGAACAGCACCAGTTTTACCTACGACTGTGACTGCTAACATGAGCGATGATACCACTTCAAATGTAGCAGTGACTTGGTCGAACATTGATGCAAGTCAATATGCAAGTGCAGGAACTTTTACGGTAAACGGGACAATTGATAATTCAACTGTTCAAGCGGTGGCGAATGTAACTGTCAATGTGGCTGTGGCTCCTACGATCACTATAACGAGTGCAAGTGTTATTAACGGTACTATTACTGTAACATTGAGCAGACCTACATGGTCAGATTATTCTGTTCCTATTGCAAAACCAGCCATCACTGATTTTTCAGTGACAGCCTCAGGTGTAGCCGTCACTCCTACAGCAATCTCCACGACTGGTGCAGTAGTAAATTTAACAGTTCCTACTACGACTACTGATCAACCCATAGTATACAGCGTATCCTACCAAGGCGGAACTTCAGTAGTTGCGAATAAACAAGTTACAGACGTTGAGCCAAATAGCGTAATGGTTGGTCAACCCTTCAATGTGGTTTTGGTTGCAGTTACTGATGGGGGTTACAATTGGACATATACCACTGATACTGAGGCGGTTAAATTCGTACAGTTAACTAGTAGTTCACTTTGTGAACCTATGGTTTTAGGAACATGTACTGAAGAGGTATTTACATTCCGAGCAACTCAAGCTGGCAGTTTCAAATTGCACTTTTCCGAGGAGCGATGGTGGGTAGGAGCTGATGGCTCTCCTCTTGAAAATTCCGATTATACGATAAACGTTAAATAACTAGGTTTCAGTGGGCAATTCTTACATGATTTTCTAGATTATTTCGATTTTTTGACAGGCATCCCTGGTAATATTGTCCAATTCCACATAATCTCGATATAAAAAGCCCTTCTAACACAGTAACAATTTGCTGTAACTAGCGAAGATGCTATGACTGCAGACTGCACAAAGCTTCCGTATGAACTCCTACATAGCATATACACTGGGTTAACCGCGTGGTTTATGATATTACCTCCAAGCTTATGACAAGATTGGGCAAAGGGGTTATGCTATCCCACGGGGAAGTGGTGCTTATAAGTCTATTGAGTAAAATTAGTTTGGGCTGAATATCACTGCCAGAACGTCTTTCATTGACGTTCTGACAGTGATATTCTTGTATTTGTATTTATGGCAGGAATATTAAAGGAACTTGTTGAATTCAAGATGAGAGTGGCGGTACGAAATATAGGCCACGCTACCAGGTGAGGATTGTTGTGGACAGCCATTATGTCTATCCTGAAAACAGAGTACTAGGGCCATAAAAGCAAAAAAATCCACCTAGACTCAAGTAGATCCTTGAGAAGACATGAATTAGAATTTAAATATTTAATTCGTGACTAAGCTTGTACTGGAGTTAACGCTCTGTTCAATAGTAACGGTAAATCCGAGTGTTTCAAGTCTCTTTACGGATTTCTTAACGATCTCCGTTTTCCGTCGTAGCTCAAAGAAATCAGGTCCTAGCTCCTTGTAGGGCGTGTTGTTTTTGAGCATGTGGTACGCTGCTTTGAGAATGGAATGAGCGACAGCCACCGTTGCACGGTTATGACCGCGTCTTGCTGCGATTCTATTGTATTGGGGACTGAAATAGGAGTTCTTCAGATGCCCAGCGACTTTAGCACATTCTATCAGCGTGGCTCTAAGTATGTCACTGCCTTTCCTCGTTTTACCGTTTGTTTGCCTGCACTCTCATTGTTGCCTGGGCATACACCTGCCCATGAAGCGATGTGTGAATCCGATGGAAATTGATTCATATTGATGCCAATTTCAGCAATGATAACTTGCGCGCTACGTTCACCAACTCCAGGAATAGAGTCGACGAGAGACACTTGTTCATTGACAGGTTTCATTCTTGCTTGAATTTCTCGATCAAGTGAAAGGACTTGTTCTTCAAGAATATCAATATGCTTGAGCATCATTCGTAACAGTGTCCTTTGATGATCGCCCATGAAACTGTGAAGCGCTTCTTCAATTTGTGGTATTTTTTTGCGCATTCGCATGAGCGCTGTATCAGCCATAGCATGAACGTCAGTACAGCCAGATATGAGCATATCAAGCATTCGACGGGATGATTTACCATCGATGTCACTAACAACAGAAGCTAACTTGATATTGGCGCCCTCAAGTACCTTCTGTATTCGGTTTAACTCTCTGGCGCGCTCCTGCACCATACTTCTGCGATAACGAACAAGCTCTTTGAGTTCGCGCTGCTCACGCTTGGGAATAAAACTGCTGTTTAATAGGCCGTGACGAAGTAAATCAGCGATCCACTCGGAGTCTTTAACATCGGTTTTCCGACCAGGTACAGCTTTGATATGTTGTGCATTCACAACTAGAGTCGGTATCTCCTCCATTTCTAAAAGATTTGTAGATCGGTTTCCAGTATGAACCAGTTGCCTCCATGGCAACACATTGACAATCAACGCTCTTCAGCCAGTCAATCAGTCCTAGAAGCGATGAAGTCATCGTACTGAAACTTCTAACCTCCTTCTTTCTGCCCGCAATTAGACAGGCAGCGATTGTGTTTTTGTGAATATCCATACCACAACAACGCTCGTAAATAACATTCATTGAAACTAAGACCCTCCAATGATTTAAATTTACGGCGGGCTTCCTGTAAAGTATTAATCTACCCTGCGTGCTCATGGCAACAATTTGTGGTGCAAGCAGGAAGCCTTAATCAGTCTATAACATCGGGCTCGAACGCACCAAGACATTTCGACCTTATACCGTAGTTAAAGTATGTCATTTTAGCCCCCGTTTTCAAACATTTGATGGTGTGGCACAAGGTGCCACATGGGGGTCTATAATGCGAAGCTAATACAAAGTTCGGGATGCTTTCTGTTATAGCAATAATAAGAAGTTTCATGAAATGTTTAAAAGGATATTCCGTGAAATAGATGTATTTAGGAGGAAAAACATGCAACTGATACAGACAGATAATTTAAAAACCTTGACGAGCCTTGCGCTTATGGAAACACGGTTATTATCACAAGATTATCTCTCTACATTCTTGCCGTTTATAGCAACGCTTGTATTAAAAAAGAATTATGAAATTATTGATATTGGTGTTGTTGTGCAAGATTTTAAAGATGAGTATCGGATTAGTATTCCTCGGGCACCAATGCAATCTATTCTTTCAAAAGCAGTTTCTACAGGTCTAATTTCCCATTCTCAAGACGGAAGATATTTGCCTGTTATACCAGAGTTGCAAGAAATATCTTTCTTGAGCAGACAAATCGAAAGCAATTCAGAAATAGAAATTTTTCTCAATGGTTTTATTGGATTTGTTGCACTGAACCATCATGTTATTATTAGCCAAAGTGAAGCTGTAGACATTTTAGTTAGTTTCCTAGAAAAATATTCACCACGGACAATTTCTGGAGAATACAACAGTGCTGAGAGTGAACAATTTATGTCAAACAAAAATTTATATTTGATTGGAGAATTTATTCAATCAACTGTTCGGACAAATTTTTCGCTATTTGAAATTATTCGCAAACTGTCTATGGCTTGTCTAATAACTACAGCTTTAACCTTTGATGAACCAGTAGAAACTAGGACAAAGGAACTTTCAGAATTAACCATTTATTTAGATACGCCAATAGCATTGCGATTGTTGGGGCTGCAAACTGAAGAATTACAACTTGCCTATAAAGAAATGTTCGATACCTTCAAAACGGCTATCAATCCAACATTTATGATCTTCCAACATACCTTTGATGAAATCTCTGGTATTATTGCCGATTGTTCTAATTGGATTGATAATGCGTCCTACAACCCTATATACGCTAATCCAGCATTATTAAACTTTGTCAAACGTAAGTTCAGAACTCTGGACATGGTATGGCATTAAGGAGTGACCAGCACCTCCCCTGAACCTCGGAACCATTGCCACTGGCGGAAACTTAGATCCAGCTATACCAAGGTCTAGCGCAATAATTAATGGTGATAATTTCATTT
>JARLHU010000190.1 GCA_031292095.1 Desulfosporosinus sp. | reverse complement strand
TGCCATGAGTTTTGGCCCTAAGAAAGTAATTGTCGCAGCAAGTGTTAATAAACTCTGCAAAAATGAAACCGCTGCCTTCGAAAGATTAGAAGGCATTGCAGCACCTATGAATAATAAAAGACTGGAAACCCCTAATCCCTGCACCAAAACTGGTGTATGTGTTAATTGTCAAGCCCCAACTAGAATTTGTAGGATTTATTCTGTAATGAAAAAAAGGCCGATGGCAACAGATATCACTGTAGTTATTATTGGTGAAAGCTCCGGATTCTAATCTTTGAAGCCCATGAAAGAGCACTATCCCGCTGTAAACTCAGCGGGATTTTTATTTATATGGCGAAACTCCGATAGTATAAGTGCTCAAAATCTGCTTTGTGGCCATTTTCTCAAATCCTCATTTCTTTATGACCAGCTTATGTAGCAAATCATTTACGGATTGATTATGCTTGTTTAATATTCTCCCTTAGAATAACTATCTAAGTAGAACAAATAAGAATGCAATAAATTCGTATCGTTATCATAATCATATTGGCTAATACCACGTTCAATGAATAACTCTAATAGCAATTTATTACTATTAGAATGGATATATCCAGTTCTTTTTTCAAAGACAACGTAAATCATATCATTCTTGTGTTTATTTGCAATACGTTGTACAGGTCTGCATTGGTAATAGGAATTACTTCTGTTGTCCTTTATAATATTAAAGGCAATTATATTTAAATCATTGGCAGTTAATTTTAATTCTTGGTTTCTTACACAATGAACAATATTAATAATATGACGTTCCATAAAAAATCGACTGAATTCTGTAGTATCTATTTCCACAACATCTACTTTATCTTTTAGAAAATTAATTAATTCTTCAGTACTTTTTTCACCGGGAACAATTTTATGTTTATATTTCTCCCATAATTTGTTGTTACTTTTTTTATTGATCGTATTTTTTTCTGTCGTTGTCCTGTGTTCCAAAAAGGTTTTCAAAAACGTATCCAAAAAAGCATTAGTCTTTCGAGCTTCTTCTTTAGAAGCATACACCATAAATTCAGGCGGGCTTTTGAGATTTGATATGAGCAATTCAATTGATTTGGGGTTGTGAGAAAGCTTAAATGTTTCTTCAATCTCTCGCTGGCGTGCGAAGCATTGAGGGTCTATATCATAGGACACCCCCATTTGCTCATACCTAACGATGTCCCACCAATACGGATAAAAGGTAACAAGCTCTAAAAATTCTCTCACGCTGTTAGCTATTTTGCCATACATTCCCTTGCGACTCACATACCCGACTGGATAATCATCGTCTACGATGTTACTGGAACCGCCTATTGTGCCAAAACAATTATCTTTACTGTCCACTGCAAAAATTGAAAACCGTGGTATGGGATAAAACGGTAAGTCGCCAAGTTCTTGAGAAGTGCAAAAAATAACGTCGCAGTGCTCTTTCAGAAGCTTGTAAACTTTGTAATCTTGCTCATTTGGAGGAACTGACATAATTTCTTTCCCAGCTGACACAATGTCAAATTTTTCATCGCCATGATGTATCCAAAATCCAAATGCTCGCTTAGTATCTTCGATATCTATAATCAGCCTTTGGGGTATCTTCGTCATCCTTCAATCTCTCCTTTATATCGCAGGAACATAGCTGTTTTAGAGGTCAGTTTTGTACTATTAATCGCCAGATACGACCGAGATATCAAAAACAATCAAATTAATTAACTAACGTCGATAGTTGCCTCATAGCCTCGAGTCGCATCTTTAGAGCCTTGATTTATAGTTACCCCTTTGCATTACTTTGACAGCACGGCTTTCTAGTTATTTCTATAAATTATAGTAATTTCCTGCCATGGTTTAAAATTAATGTCTTATCTTAGTACAATACAAAAGGGTACCCGTCAGTCTTCAAATCAGATGGGCGCCCAAATATTATTTTTATAACCGCACTACTTTACAGCCCAGTTGATGGGGGTTTTAGGGACATGGCACAGATTCAGCTCAATATTCTGGGTGAAACCATGCAAGCTGGTGTTGAAGGCCTCAAGTATGCAGCCCATAAGGGACTTGCAGTGGTCATCATGGAGCCGCTGATGGGAGGATACCTGCTTAACAACATCCCTGCCGAAGTTAATGAGTTGATTCAGTCTTATCCAGAAAAACGTTCCCTTGTTGAGTGGTGCTTCCGATGGCTTTACAATATGCCTGAGACATCTGTGATCTTAAGCGGAACCAGCAGCCTGGCCCAGCTAAAGGAAAATCTTCGGATATTTGACCATGCTGCACCGAACGTAATGTCAGATGAGGATCAAGAATTTATCCACAAGATACGAGATGCGTTTGAGTCCAAAAAAAGTATTGGTTGCACAGGATGCTGGTACTGCATGCCCTGTCCCCAAGGCGTCGCCATACCGGAAATTTTTAAACTCTACAATAGCTATCAGTTGATGAATGATCCCCATGACAAGCTTATGTATCCAGGGAGAAGGCGACCATTGGCAAGGGGAAGTCACGCTCGATTATTATCAACATTTTTGGCCTGATGATCAGGGGATTCTGCGTTATGACAGCTGGAACCATGAACAGCCAACCCTTGAGTTCAAAGGTGATGACAAAACAATTACCGGAAATTTCAGTTGTGAGTTTAAGTCCTCAGCAGGAAGTTCTCTCAGAACCGACTCAGAATTTCATCCAGATCAATTTTCAAACCAAAACAGTCTTAATCTTTACGGCGGTACATCGGCAGGCAGTCCGGGTTTCGGAGGAAACAACGGAGCCATACCTCAAAAAGATGGGGTTTATACTGTTACTATAAAATGGAATAATCAGCAGGAAACCTTTGAGTTAAAAGCTGTGCCCCAGAGTTAACATAGATAACTGAGCCGTCTGCCGTGCAAAATTGGTCGAGAATTAGTACATCCAATCCACCAACACACCCTTAACAAAGCCGTCGGTTGTGTTGGCGTATTTTAATATTTAGAAACAGTGCTAAGCTATTTCATGACAAGTCATTCTACGTATTCAAATAGAACTAGAAATTTAGATATTTCAGCGTGAACAAAATTGCCTTCTTAGTAATCTCTTCGCATAAATGTGGTGGATTGTCTGGCTTAAATCCTTCTGGCCTTAGGTTTCTACAATTTAAACTTCCAAACTCGTCTTCAAATCCCTTTGCAAAATTATTGCATTTCTTTACTATATCCTTAGGTTCTAGTCCCTTCTCTTTTCCTTGAATTCCAATTAACATTAATCCTCCTGCAACCAGCCCACACTGTGCCCCATACTGGCCTGCACCAGGCATCCCAATTGCTGCATCAATAATTTGTGAGTTCAAATTAATATGAAATATTTCTGGAAAAATCAGTAATGATGTTGTCGCACAGTTCAGATCATCATTCCAATAAAGGCTGTGAACTCTTTCGTTAATATAATCCCGATATTGCATAGCTTACTCCCCCATATATTTAATCTCAAATAACAGTCCTATCATTCGGTCTTCCAACGAAAAATAAAGACTCTTGAGAATTCTAAATATGAAACTTATGATATATAGTGCTTTTGTCCCTTAGCAATCTGGTTATCCAGAAACCAGCGATGATGACCAGTGGATATAGAACCGCCCAACCGACGAACGGAAAAATAACAGCTGTTGAAAGAAAAGACAACCAGCAAATGCCCACTCCCCAACGACTGCCTTTTAGTAGCCGGATTCCTGCGGCACAGCCTCCAAGATAAGTTAGAATGAAGGTTGCGTTGGGAAACTGAATGAGTGTTGTCAGAGAAATTAGCCCGCTACCGTACAAGGAAAGCACTGCCCCAAAGCATAGGGCAAGAAAGCCTATTCCACCGGTTGGCGTACCAAATCGTTTAGACAAAATGCCCATCCAACGAGGAGCGTCTCCCTTTCGCGCCAGGGCATATGCAAGACGAGAAGTGGCACCCGTGTAAGCGATAATAGTAGCAGTACAGATGAACACACCTGTTAATCCAGCAACCAATGCGCCCCAAGGTCCGAGTAGTTTACTAATGACCAATACAAGGGAAGCATCCGATCCTGCTGTATGGTAACTGTGTGTTCCAACTGTAGCCAATGCCGTGAGAAAATACAGTACTCCAACGATAACGGCAGCAATTGTTACCCCTTTTATCGCGGCCCGTTGTGGATCCAAGAATTCTTCGGATAAATGGGAAACCGCTTCCCAGCCGATAAAACACCAAAACATAAGAGCGGCTGACCGCCCGACACTCACCCAACCATGGGGCATAAACGGCGTGAAATTCACAGAGTCAATATGAGGTACAGCCCCTATGATTGCTAACACCAGCACGGAAACAATGGCAAGGACAACGGCAATCTGCACTTGACCCACCACCTTCATACCGATAAGGTTGGTTAATAGCCCGATTGCCAGCATGCCTGCTGCCAATGCCACTCTCGCACTGTCACCCCAGCCCATAGCAACTGTCATATAGCCAGCTCCTGTCAGCGCAGCCACAGGGGCGCCAATCGGTACAGACATAAGGAAAAACCAGCCAACAAGCGATCCGGCCTGTGGTCCGAAAGCTAACGTGACAAAATGGGAAACACCGCCAGCATTTGGAAACTTAGCCGACAGTAATCCCATGGTCAGTGCCAAAGGTAATACAAGCAAAGTCATAAGCCCCCATGCTAGTAAGGAAGCCGGACCGGCAATCTCTGCCGCCAGTCCAGGTACGATGAGTACACCCGAGCCAAGTACGGCTCCGATATATAGAGCTATTGCCTGCGGCAGTCCGATAGTACCCTTTAGATTGTGAGTATCCATAATTTATACTCCTGCCTCCCTTGTATTTTCTCTAAGAGTATCAGATAATGGTGCCATCAGGGAAACGAAAGATTCCGATAATATGCATCGCTACAGACGATGGTAAGGGGATACTGGAATTGGAATTGCGTCATTTATTTACGTTTATAGCTGTGGTCGAAGTTGGTGGTTTCACCCGCGCCGCCACTAAACTGGGATACGCCCAATCAAGCGTAACTGCTCAAATTCAGGCGCTCGAAGCAGAACTTGAAATGCCTCTTTTTGATAGGTTAGGCAAAAGAAATATTCTTACCGATGCTGGTCAGCGACTTCTTCCGTACGCCCAGGAGATTACTAAGATGCACAACTTAGCAAAAAACGCGCTCCGGTCGGATACTGCATTTGCCGGTACGCTGACAATAGGGGCTCCCGAATCGTTGGCAGCCTTTCGCTTGCCGGGTATTATCCGCGAATATAAAAGCCGTTATCCAAAAGTGAAAATCATATTAAAGCCCGGAGTATGCTGGGAATTGCATGACCTTATCCGTTCGGGAGAACTGGATCTTGCTTTTCTGCTCCAACCAGAGACAGAAGAACGAGATCTGCACATTGAAACTCTCGTGCATGAAAAAATGGCGCTCATCGCACCACCAGGTCATCCTCTTGTCTCCTATGAGTATGTTGAACCTGCCCATTTAAAAGATGAAACGATACTTCACACCGAGCCGGGATGCACATACCGTGCACTCTTTGAACAATATCTTAATAGCCACGGAATCTTTCCTGATCCCGACCTTGAGTTCTGGAGCATTGAGGCCATAAAAAACTGTGTCATGTCTGGACTTGGCCTTTCTTTCCTTCCTCTTATCACAGTGCAAAATGAAGTACGGGCAGGTAAACTGATGCTACTGGCTTGGGATGATAAACCGCAACGACTTGCCACCCAGATCGCGTATCATAAAAAAAAGTGGATATCCCCTGCACTTCGAGAATTCCTGCTCCTTGTAGGGCAGCATGCGGCAGAGTGGCGTAAACGCATCTGAGGTACAGGTATAACATCTTGCCAATTTTGTCAAGAATACTGGCAGGAGGTTGACACAATTGGAACAAGCACAACTATCAATAGTGCCGTCAGGCGATCCAGAAACCCGACAAATCAACGAAATTCTCCAACTTTATCGGGAACGCATTTCCGCAAACCTATCTATAGAGGATAAAGAGGGATTGCGGGAGCTTTATTACCACTTAAAGAGCCGACAAATTGATGCCTACGATTATCTAAACGATGCCATAAGTGTTTTCGCCAAAAAAAGCAAAGACAAACAAAATCTAAACTATCTCATTGGAATGGTTCGCCATTGGACTATACTGGGTAAATGGAGTATGCCCACAACGGAAGACCAACAGCTAATCGAAGTATTTAAACAAGAAACAGGAATCGAGCCCAGCGTGGAAACAAGGCAGATCATAATCAGAATGGTCAGCAAATACGGTTCAATAAAACTATCCCAATATATGACCAAGGTATTCAATGATAAGACCGAACTGGATATTTCAAAACTTCATATTCAACGGGTAATTGATCGACTGGAAAAACAGTGAACAAGAAGAACATCTCTCCCTTTGGAGGGGTGTTTTTCTGTTAGGCGCTCGGTACGGATGTGTGGGAGTTCAACAAGCCGATCGGGCTCAAGCCTAAGGAAACGGCCATAGTGAGGGTGACGTTTGCCTGCAAAGGATGTCTCAAAATAGAAGGCAGTGTTTACCTCGCCTTTCATCATCACCGATCCCGGCGTGGCGAACCAGAGATCAAACTGTTCTGTCCAAGCCTTGAATAACACTTTGGCTGGAATCGGCATTGTTCGTTCCACCGTAAGAGCGAATGCTCGTGTTGAAAGATCTGGGAAACAAATCATTGTTCATCTCTCTTCCTAATATTTTTGTGCTATTACATCTCCGAATGTGTGTGCACTCAAGCATAATGAGCCTGACCAACCGCCCATATTTCAAACTAACTTCCCCTTTTACACCGTCATGAAAGGGATGCGGGGAGTGTCCAACCCTTTCCCTGTTTAGTTACAGACTACGATAATCGTTATGTGGTGCACAAATATCCCCCGCCTCCGTTAGGCAGGAGGTCACCGCGCTAGGTTTACCCAAATAGGAGAGTTGTCACAACATCTAAAATACTTCGGAGGCTTGGTATGGAAGTGGGGAGGTTTCCATTGCGACACCTTGCATATGAATATCTCACTTAAATAAGTATTTTGTTTTTATAGTCATGCCTTCCGCTTGCAAACTGATTAACATCCCGTCACGACCAATATCAATTTTTCCTTTATAGATTTTCTTTGCATTACCTAAAAATACTTTCCTAAGGATCGCAGATGGAAGTGGCGGTATTATATGTGTTAGCACAAGGTATGCGATATTTGACCGACTTGCAATTTCTGCGGCCTTCTCAGGAGTTATATGATAGGTTAGTATGTCCTTTGTAATTTTTTTCGCAGTCGTCGCTACCGCTAGATTTTCATTTAAAATATTAATAAGTTCTTGATTTAGCGCTTCACATATCAAAACATCTGTATTCTTTGACTGATTCACTAAATTCTCTGTATAGACTGTGTCACCACTGATTACTAAACTTCTTCCTTTATAATCAAATCTATATCCAACAGCGGGATAAACTGGAGCATGATTTACATTAAACGCAGTCACTTTTACTCCATCTATGTCATAAATCACTTTGGTTGCTAAAGGATCTTTACCCAAATCAAACTCGATTGCTTTTCCTCCTGCACCACTTGGAGGAAAGGTATTCTCTCCATGATGAGCAATGCGATAGCCTTTATCTAGCACATAAGCAATTTTAAACCCCTCAACTACACTGATTGCCCCCACTGGTCCATATATTGGCAGTTGTTCAT
>JARLHU010000189.1 GCA_031292095.1 Desulfosporosinus sp. | reverse complement strand
TTTCTATCTAATCGTTCTTAATCTGTGTAATCTGTGTAATCTGTGGTTCCCCGTTCAGAATTCCCCAAGGCGTATTTACAGTGTTTTTCCTTGTAGGTATAAAAAAATGCGGGATTTTAGGATAATACCTATAAAAGAAATGAATGAATGGAAAATTAAGGGTTTCGACTAGTGAATAAAGATAAACTAATCTAGGTTAATATTTGGAATATTTAAAATAATGAGTGATACTATAGGAGGAAAAACAGGAACTTCGGCGAAAAAGAAAGATAAAGACCTAATGAAGGATGAAATACAGGGAAAGATGTGGGAATAGTGAAGATAACAGATTATGAGATTGCTTTAAGAATATTGCTTGCTTGTGTTTTTGGTGGAATTGTAGGTTATCAGAGAGAACGAAATGACAGTCCCGCAGGATTTAGAACGCATATTTTAGTATGTTTAGGTGCCGCCTTAATCATGATTCTATCAATGTATGGTTTTGCTGATTTTACGACAGTTAGTAAAGACCCCGCACGACTTGCCTCCCAAGTTGTTTCGGGTATCGGCTTTTTAGGAGCGGGAACCATTCTCAGGGATGGAGTATCTGTTAAAGGATTAACAACAGCCGCTTCACTTTGGGTGGTTTCAGCTATCGGATTAGCCGCAGGAGCTGGCTTTTATTTTTCATCATTTCTTGTAACCAGTATTGTTTTTCTAACTTTAGAGCGTTCCATTGAACATTATTTTTTCAGAAGCAAACAGATTTTAAAGATTGTTACTGTCAATGGAACGTGTAAAGTCAAAGAAATGAATCGTATTATTGAGTCACATAAAATAATTGCTCAAAATATTTCCATGACCATGTTAGAAGAAGAGCAAAACAAAACAACCTTTGAATACACCTTAAGAACTCCCTTTAATCGAATCAATACGGAAAGAATCATTCAAGATCTTAATGAAGTTGATGGAGTTTATTCGGTTGAAAAAGGTTAGTTGATATTATCCTTGACAAGGTTAAGAAAAAGTGTCAAAATATTAAAAATGCTAAAATGACGATGAGAGGGAATAGTACAGTTCCTGTTTCCGTTTTAGAGAGCTGTCGGTTGGTGAAAGACAGTAATGGAATAGGCTTGGAACTCTTCCTCGAGTAGCCGACCGAAATTGTAAAAAAGTAGGCTCGGACGGAGCTTCCGCCGTTAAAAGGAAGGAGATATCGGATGACGCGAAGATCGTTGTTCGATGTTAGTAGTTCGATCTAGGGAGTTTTTTTCGGGTCGAACCACGAACAACGAACCACGAATATCGATAAGTCTCGTATCTGCAGAGAAGACGGCTATTTGCCGTTAACTTGAGTGGTACCGCGAACTAACCCTTCGTCTCAAACAGAGACGAAGGGTTTATTTATATTTAAGGAGGAATTTACAATGCGCAGATTATATGTTTTTGATACCACCCTCAGAGATGGTGAGCAATCCTTGGGGATCACTTTAAACGTTAAAGAAAAACTGGAGATTGGCCATCAGTTAGTAAAGCTCGGTGTCGATATTATTGAAGCTGGTTTTCCGGCTTCTTCACCTGGGGATATGGAATCAGTCCGGACGATAGCTAAGGAATTGAAAGGAGTTATCATCTGCGGATTGACTAGGGCAGTAGTACAGGATATTGATATTTGTGCCGAAGCTTTGCGTCAGGCTGAATATCCTCGAATCCACACGGGTATAGGGGTTTCGCAGGTTCATATGCAAAAGAAATTAAAGTTAACCCCTGACCAAGTTGTGGAGCGGGCGGTCGCGGCAGTAAAATATGCTAAGAAATTTGTGAGTGATGTAGAGTTTTACGCGGAAGATGCTTTCCGCAGTGAACCATCATTTTTGGTGAGGGTCGTTGACGAAGTCATCCGGGCCGGGGCTACAGTGGTTAATATCCCAGATACGGTGGGTTATGCTAACCCGTGGGAATACGGAGAGTTGATCAGTTTTGTGATTAATAACGTTAAGAATATTGATAAGGCGCTAGTCAGCGTACATTGTCATAACGATTTAGGCATGGCAACAGCAAATTCCTTGGCGGGAATTAAAGCTGGAGCCAGTCAGGTAGAAGGAACGATCAACGGCATTGGAGAGCGGGCTGGTAATACTTCGTTGGAAGAGGTAATTATGTCAATTTACACCCGACGTGACGGGTACGGGGTGGAGACTAAAGTTAACACCCGTGAAATATCGGCGACCAGCAGACTTGTTTCCCGAATCACAGGAGTGACAGTTCCTGACCATAAAGCGATTGTCGGAGCTAATGCTTTCGTGCATGCTTCTGGTATTCACCAAGACGGGGTGCTCAAAGACAGAGAAACCTATGAGATAATTCAGCCGGAAATCATCGGCGTTCCTCAAAATGTAATCAGTCTTACGGCGAGATCAGGAAGACATGCCCTTCAACATTGTCTAGAGGTTTTAGGGTATGAGATTGAAGGCACACAGCTTGATGAGGTTTATCAACGGTTCTTACAATTGGCCGACCATAAGCAAGAGGTGTTTGATCAGGATCTCTATGTCTTGATGGGGGATACAGGTAGTGTGGCAAATAATATTTTGCTTCAAGACCTGTCCATTTCGACGAATGGGGTTGAGATGGCAACAGCTACTGTAACTTTGGAAATAGAGGGGATGATGATCACTGATGCTGCCTGTGGTAACGGACCAGTGAACGCCCTCTTCAACACGATTGACCGGATAACGGGGAATAAGGCCACCCTGGAAGATTACACTCTGAAGTCTGTGACCAGGAGCAGCGAGGCTCTGGGAGAGGCCACTGTTAAGTTGCGCTATGAGGATGGTCATCTAGTATTAGGCAAGGGGTTTTCCACAGATATAATTGAAGCGAGTGCTAAAGCCTATATTAATGCTTTGGCGAAGAGGATTAATATTGGCTGATTTGGAAGTCGATGTATAAGTGGTTTTGATTCATTTAGAAGAAAGAGTTACAATAAGACCAAGAGAGATGTCAATAGTTTATGAAACAGTGGTGAAAGGAAGTGAAGCTCCTGGTTTACCAGGAGAATAAATGACTAAATCTATTGTGTATTTTGCGAGTGCTCGGGCGAAATATTTTGACTATGATTATGGGTTCCTCGGCAAATTTGAGGAAATTCTCAACCGTGTCAATCTGAAAAATTATGTCGAAAAGGGTGATTATATACCCATAAAAATGCACCTTGGTTCACAGGGCGCTTACAGAGTGGTTCGTCCGTCCTTTATTCGGAAAATAGTGGACTCCTTAAAGAATGTTGGCGGAGAACCGTTTGTAACCGATACAGTGCGTATTCCTGGTTTGGAATACTTGCGCGTGGCCAGTGCTAATGGGATTAACGAGCTCTCAACAGGAGTTCCCGTAATCATGGCGGACGGAATTTTCGGACGTGACTCTGTGATGAGACCCAGCGGTCCGATCCTGGGAGAAATCGGCATAGCCTCAGCAATACATGACGCCCCGGCGATGATCGTATTATCGCATTGCAAGGGCCATATTGCCAGCGGTTACGGCGGGGCTGTGAAAAATCTAGGAATGGGCGGCATTGCCTTTAAGGACCGGAATGGGATTCATCAGCGGGGTCGGATGCATTTCCTGCAAAACGCCGAATTAAGCTGGACAGCGGAAAAATGTAGCCATTGTTTACAATGCGTGGGCGCCTGTCCCCATGAAAGTATCAGCTTTGATCAGAATGAAATGTTGGTGATTGACCAGCAAAAATGTGCCCGTTGTGGCCGTTGTGCCAGAGTTTGTACGGAAGGGGCCCTTGTCCTGCCGCAAGACGAAAAACTTTTTCAAAAAGTTCTGGCCGAAGCAGCGGCCGCCGTACTAGACACTTTCCCAAAAGGAAAGGTTCTCTACATTAACTTTGTGACCGAGGTTCAACCGGAATGCGACTGCATGCCTATGGCCGATGCTCCTTTGATTCCGGATATTGGGGTACTGGTGTCAGACGACATCGTAGCTATAGAAAAAGCCACGCTGGATTTGATCGGTCAAGCTCAGATTATCCATGATTCCAAAGCGGGGGATAAGGGACTGACATCGTCGGAAAATCTTTTCAAGCAAATCCATGGTAAAGATCCTTACCTGCAAGTCCGGGCTATAGCTGAATTTGGCTTGGGTTCTGAAGATTATGAAATCGTCGAAGTGCTTTGTAAACCTAAACCGGACGGTAGCATCGAGCCACGCAACCCGTTCGGACATTAATTGACAGTTAGACAAAAACCTTGCATTTCTATCCTTGGGATAAGGAGGAGTGCAAGGTTTTATTTATTTAACAGTATAAAAGTATGATTCTTCAAAATAATCTGTTAACTTTGGAAGGAAAAACGGAATGTTCGGCGAAAAGTATAAGAAACGAGTAGAGGGGACGAGTAAGAAGATTTTTGCATAGAAAGTGAATAATTGTGCAAATGGAGAGCGCTATTTTAATAGATATACCAAACTAAGAAGGGAGATATATCAACATGGAACAACACTTTCTTGTGTTCAAAGATGTGGCAGAAACCAAAAACATTACTTTATCAGCCAAGAAGCTTCATATGAGTCAACCCAGTATTAGTTTGCAGATTCAGAATCTGGAAAATCAATATGGTGCTCGTTTTTTTGATCGCACAAACAAAGGTGTTACTTTAACTAAAGAAGGTCAAATTTTCTATGCTCATGTGCGGAGTGTTTTGGACCTTCTCTCCAATGCTAAAGAGCAGATCAGCGCCTTAGCAAAAGATCAAAGAGGACTGATCTACCTCGGTGCGACTTTAACGATCGGAGAATATATTCTTCCCAACATTCTGGCGTTTTTGTACAAAACCCATCCAGATGTGGACTTTAAAGTCAAGATCGCTAATACAGAGTCGATTTCTCAAGATGTTTTGGAGAAAAAAATCCATATTGGCCTAATCGAAGGTCCCGTCCCACGGCATAAGGACCTTAATGTCGAGAGTTTCTGGGAAGACGAGTTGGTCGTCGTAGTTCCCTACTTTCATCCCTGGGCGTCAAGAATCAGCATCAGCTTAACTGAACTTCCCCACGAACGTCTGGTGACACGGGAGGACGGTTCAGGAACTCGTAGGGTGATGGAGATGGCCCTTAAAGAAAGAGGGCTTGATCCAGAGCAATTGAATGTAACGATGGAACTGGGAAGCACCCAGGCGATTAAACAACTAGTTTCGGCAGGACTTGGAATCACTATTATCTCTTCGTTGACCGTCAGTCAAGCAGTGGATCGAAAACTATTTAAATCCTTAAAAATTCAAGATGCTCCGATTTATCGGCCTCTCAGCATTCTCACTAACGCTCGTACGATCCAGACCAGGGATGAGCTTATCTTAATCGACTTACTCCATGATCACAGGTTGCTAACAAATGTTCTAAGTAAGGATTATGATTATCATGAAGTAGAGATTCAAGAGTAAGGGTACAATGTGTAATGCTCCTCATCGACTTTAGTCACACTAAGAAATCATTGCAATGTTTTAATATAGGCAATATAATATTGACTAGTCCTAGTGATTAGAGCAATGAAGCTTTCTGGAGATTTTTAATCTTTGGAAAGCTTTCTTTATACTAGGAACGGGAGGAAAATCAGTGTAACAAGTAGTGCTTAGGGAATTGACGTCGGTTTTGGGACATACTATGTAAAGAAGATCCTATAAACTATAATTTCGCTTGGATGGAGTTGTATATTATTGAGTTCACGATCTAGAGGAATATTTATACAAATTATGGTGTTGCTGGCTGCTCTTGCAGGGGCATTGCTAATCGGTGCACTATTTCTTGTTTTAGCCAAGTCGGATCCAATCAAAGCTTATGGAGTAATGTTTACGGGACCGTTCAGTGACAAATTCGGAATTACAGAAACCCTGGTGCGCGCTACTCCTTTGCTCTTGGTGGGGTTAGGGATTGTTATTTCCTTTCGCAGTGGAATTATTAACATTGGTGCCGAGGGTCAGATTCTGGCTGGCGCTATAGGGGCGGCTGCTGTAGCCACATCTTTGCCGAATATGCCGGCGTTACTCTTACTTCCTCTGGTATTTCTGGCAGGCGGGTTGAGTGGCGCTGTATGGGGAGGAATCGCTGGTTGGTTAAAGGCGCGCCTTGCAGTCAATGAGATACTCAGTACTGTGATGCTCAACCAGATTGCCTTTCAGTTATACCAATTTCTCTTACGTGGACCATTAATTGATCCTCAAGAAGCATCTTACGGCACGGGCGTGCCACAAACGGCCATAATCCCGCAACAGATTTGGCTTACTCGGCTCATTCCAGGAACCAGACTCCATTCGGGTTTGATTTTTGCGCTTGTGATGGCCGTCTTGGTCTATGTATTTTTATGGCGTACCAGTACCGGCTATCGTATGCGAGCAGTCGGCGCAGGGCCGGAGGCCGCCCGTTACGCTGGCATTAAGGTGGAATGGTACTTAGTTCTAGCCATGGCTCTCGCCGGAGGGATGGCCGGTCTGGCCGGTGTAGTAGAGGTGACGGGAGTTCATCACCGCGCGATAGAGGGTATATCTGCAGGGTATGGTTTTAGCGGTATTGTTGCTGCCCTTTTCGGTCGCCTGCATCCGTTGGGTACCATTCCGGCTGCGGTCCTGTTTGGGGCTCTTCTCTTGGGAGCAGACATGATGCAAAGAGCTGTAAACATTCCGGCTGCCATGGTTATGGTGATTCAGGGATTGGTAGTATTGTTCGTGGTGTCAAGTGATTACTTCTTAAAGAACCCGGATTTGGCAGCTAGTTTTTGGACCAAGCTGTTTGGACGAAAAGTGGACGAGGAAGGTGGTCGATAACTATGGAAGGTGTTATGAATTCCGCAATTATCATAAGTATCCTGGCGACCGGAATCCGTTCTGCCACACCGTATCTTTTAGCAGCCCTAGGAGAAATGTTTACACAACGTTCAGGGGTTTACAACCTTGGGGTAGAAGGAATAATGATGATGGGCGCCTTTGGTGGTTTTTTTGCGACCTTGCGCTTGGGAAGTCCTTTGCTAGGCATAGTTGTAAGCCTGGCTATAGGGGCATTAATGGGTTTGTTGATGGCTTTAGTCAGTGTGACCTTTAAGGCTGAACAGGGAATTAGTGGCATAGGGCTTTATATGTTCGGTTGGGGTCTGTCCGGTTTATTATACCGTTTGTATGTGGGAGGGGTTACTGCTATCAACGGTTTGAAACCGGTAATAATTCCTCTGCTGAGTAACATCCCCTTCCTAGGCCCAATACTTTTTGATCAAAATGTGTTAGTCTATACGGCCTTAGCGCTCGTGCCGTTGTCAGGCTTTATACTTAATAAGACGAGTTGGGGTCTTAATGTGCGGGCAGTAGGCAACAAACCGGAGGCAGCGGATACTCTGGGAGTTAGTGTAGTACGTATCAGATACGAGTGTTTGATACTAGGCAGCATGTTGGCTGGTTTAGCCGGAGCCTTCTTAACCATTGGCCAGGCCAATATGTATGCTGATAATATTACGGCTGGTAGAGGTTTTATAGCCATCGCCTTGGTCTACTTTGGACGCTGGAGCCCTTGGGGAATTTTATTAGGTTCCCTCTTGTTCAGCATGGCGGATTCCTTTCAGAGCATGGTGCAAGTGTTGGGCATTAATTTCCCCTATGAATTAGCTGTTATTTTGCCTTACATGGTAACCATAATGGCCCTGGCAATCTCTTTTGGACGCGTCTGGGCCCCAGCAGCACTGGGTAAACCCTTCCAGCGCGGAACCAGAGGTTAATATACGAAGTTCGATGCACGATCTTTGAAAATCAAAATCGATTTTCGAACGACGAACGACGAACGACGAACGACGAACGACGAACGACGAAAAACGGTGGTTAGTCAATTAGAAAAAATTGAAGGAGGTAAAGAATTTGAAAAAAGTGCTCGTTTTTATGTTAGCTGTTCTGACTCTGTTGGCCTTTACCGGCTGTGGCACCAACACAAACACCACTAAGCCTGCGGAGACGGCTCCTCAGACTACCGTGACAAAAATTCGCATCGCTCTTGTGCTCCCGGCTACTGTCGATGATTTGGCTTGGGGCCAATCCATGGTGGAAGGTTTGAAAGCAGTTCAGAAAACTATGGGTGCCGACAAAGTGGAAGTTGCAACCAGCGAAAAGCTCGGTAGTCCCGTAGACGCAGGAGCGGCTATTCGTCAGTACGCGTCCCAGGGGTTTGATATTATCATTGCCCACGGTTCCCAGTACCAAAGTGTCTTAATGGATATAGCCAAGGACTTCCCCAAGACAACCTTTGCTTATGGCAGTGGTTTTACTACGGCACCGAACATTTTTGCCTACGATCCACAAGCCCAAGAAGGTGGCTACCTATTAGGTATGCTAGCGGCCATGATGACCAAATCGGGCACAGTAGGAATAGTAGGCCCTATGGAATCCGGTGATGCCGTGACGTACAACTCGGGTGTACAACAGGGCGTTGCCAAGGGTAAGGCTGATGTTAAAATGCGTATAGCCTATACAGGCTCCTTTGATGATATTGTGGGAGCTGGCAATTTGGCCAAAACTGAAATGAGTGCCGGCGCTGACATTCTCACCGGTTCCTCACAGCAGGCCGTAGGAGCAATGAGAGCAGTTGCTGAAACTAAGGGTAATTACTGGCTCTCCACGGATATGGATCAAAGCAGTGTTGCCCCCGATACTGTTTTAGCAGCTCAAGCGTATAACTGGGAAAAGGTCGTAACCAAAATAATCGACTTGAGAAAACAAGGGATACTTGGTGGACAGCATCTTATTTTAAACTTTACCGATGGAACGATTGAGCTAAAATTCAATCCAAAATTGGCTGACAAGATTCCTGCGGCGACTAAAGCTGCAGTAGAACAGGCTAAACAGGACATCATTAGCGGCAAATTGAAGGTGGAAGTACTTAAGAAATAATGGGTGAGTAGACATGGTTGAAAAGATCTTACATCTGGAGATGCGCGGCATCACCAAACGCTTTCCTGGTGTACTAAGCAACAATAATGTGAATATCCACATCGAGGCAGGTGAGGTACTGGCTATTCTGGGTGAAAACGGAGCAGGCAAAACTACTTTGATGAATATCCTTTACGGCCTTTATCTGCCTGATGCGGGTACAATCTCGCTAAATGGTAAGTCAGTAAAGATAAACTCTCCCAGTGAGGCCATTCAACTTGGGATCGGTATGGTGCACCAGCATTTTATGCTGGTGCCCACCCTTACCGTCTGTGAAAATATCATTTTAGGGCTATCTAAGACATTTTTGGTGGACTTAAAAACGGCCCGCAAACGAATTAAAGAAATTACAGATAGGTATAGTTTAGCCATAAATCCCGAGGCCTTTGTCTGGCAATTAAGTGTGGGGGAACAACAGCGCGTCGAGATCGTGAAAGCCCTTTATCGAGGCGCTAACCTTCTAATTCTTGATGAACCCACAGCGGTGCTCACTCCCCAGGAAGCCAATGAGTTAATTCTATTACTCAAAAACATGTCTGTTCAGGGAAACTCAATCATCTTGATTAGCCATAAATTGCATGAAGTCATGGCAGTGAGCGATAGAGTAACCGTGCTTAGAGATGGTGAGGTGTGCGCAGACGTTAATACTAGGGAAACTTCTCAGGAAGCGCTTGCCAAGCTGATGGTGGGAAGGGATATGGCTCCCTGTCGAAGGGACGGTAAATTTTCACCTGGTAAGCCGGTTTTGGAACTTCAGGATGTTTTCACTAAAGGAGATATGGGAACTGATGCTTTGGCCGGAGTTTCTCTTACCATCAGAGAAAGGGAGATCATGGGAATCGCTGGAGTTTCAGGCAACGGGCAAAAGGAGCTTGCAGAGGTGATCGCCGGTCTACGGAAAGTTAGTCAAGGCAAAATAATTATCAACAGCCACGAAAGCACGAAAATGTCACCGGCTAAAATTATTGAGCAAGGGCTGGGTTATATCCCGGAGGACAGGCTTCATGTGGGAACTATTCCTTCCTTTAGTATCTGGGAAAACCTCATACTCAAGGATCATCACAAGCCTCCCTTTGCCAAGCATTCACTTTTCCAAAACCAGGTGATAATGTCCCATAGCTCGTCGTTAGTTGAAAAATATGGAATTAAAACGCCGAACTTAGAAACTCCCACAGGAAGGCTGTCAGGTGGCAATATCCAGCGAGTCATTCTGGCTAGAGAGATAACACGTCGTCCTGTGGCCTTGGTGGCGGCGTATCCTACCCGGGGAGTAGACATTGGGGCAACCGAGTATCTGCATAGCAAACTCCTCGAAGCCCGGAACAACGGGATTGGCGTTTTGTTGATTTCTGAGGATCTTGAGGAACTGACAAGTATTTCTGATCGCATAGCTGTGCTTTATGAAGGCAAGATTATGAAGATCATGCCGGTTGAGGAAGCAGATGAACGTGTCCTGGGTCTCTTAATGGCTGGTATTGTCGAGTAATTTCTTTTTTATTCATCAGAACTTGACAGGAAACGTTTTTCTGAGGTACCATTTGAGAAAATCACCTTGTCTGTTTTAATGAAGAGTGCAAGGTGAGAGAAGGTTTTTGACTAAGGGACTGTCAAGTCAGGAAGAAGGGATAGAAAAAACGAGCTCTATGGAAAATCCTAAACTACAAATATAAATGGAGGAGAGAGTATGAAAAAAATCAACAAAATTGGTATTGTGACACTGGTCCTTACCATGATTCTGACGATGTTACTTAGCGGCTGCTCCCAAGCAAGTAAGCCGTCTACGAACGACCAAGCAAGCAAGCCGTCTACGGACGCAAAAATCAAGGTGGCCTTTGTTTACGTAGGACCAGTGGGTGACTTCGGCTATACTTACGCCCAGGATCAGGGCCGAAAATACCTCGAAGCTAATATGAAGAACGTCGAAACAACTTATGTTGAAAACATTCCTGAGACAGCAGACGCTGAACGTACTTTCACGGATCTTGCCCAAAAGGGTTACAATATCATTATCGGCACCAGCTATGGTTACATGGATTACATGGTCAATGTGTCCAAGAAATTCCCGAATGTAGTCTTTGAGCATTGCAGTGGTTACAAAACCACCGACAATTTAGGCACCTATTTTAATCGCGACTATCAAGCTCGCTTTTTAACCGGTATGGTAGCAGGCAAATACACCAAGACCAATGTTATTGGATTCCTCGCGCCGTTCGGTACGCCTGAAGTTATCCGCAATATCGATGCGTTAACTCTTGGTGCCCAATCGGTTAACCCTAAAGTCCAAGTTAAGGTTGTTTGGACAAATTCCTGGAACGATCCAGCGACAGAGAAAACAGCTGCCAACAGTCTCATTGATGCCGGTGCAGACATGCTGGCAATGCATGTTGACTCGCCGACGTTTGCTCAGACAGCACAGGATAGGGGTGTGCTTGCCGTCGGTCACGATTCGGATATGTCAAAATTTGCACCCAATTCTATTCTTGTGGGTGATGTATCTAACTGGGGCCCCTATTTCGTGGATTTGGTCAAGCAAGTTATGAACAAAACCTGGAAACCCGTTCAATACTTAGGCGGAATTAAAGATGGCGGCGTCATTGATATCACGCCTTTCAGCGCCAAAGTCGATAAAGACTTCCAAGCTATAGTAACTGCAAAAAGGCAGGATATTATCGATGGTAAATTTGATCCTTTCTCAGGACCCATCGCTGATCAGAGCGGCAACCTGAAAGTTAAAGAGGGCGAGAAAGCCACCGATCAGATGCTCCTTTCCATCGATTGGTTTGTTAAAGGCGTACAGGGAACAATTCCTAAATCTTAACCGAGCTAAACAAGACCAGGGGACATACCAGATCAGAAATCAGAAGCCAGAAACCAGAAGTCAGAATGAAAGAACTGGTATATCTTAAAGTATTCTGATACTGATTGGTCAGGGGTCTCTATTGAAAATGATGTACCCGCAAACCGGCGAGACTTTCGCCGGTTTGTGGCGATGTTTGAAAGGGTGAAGTCAATGGGAAAGACACCCATGGTGGAAATGCGTAATATCACTAAAGAATTTCCGGGCATCTTGGCCAATGATCAGGTTTCTTTTGACGTTAACCCTGGCGAAATCCACGCTCTGCTGGGGGAGAACGGGGCGGGTAAAAGCACGTTGATGAGCGTGCTGACTGGTCTCTATCGACCTGACGGGGGTGAGATCTTCATTGAAGGTAAACAAACTGACTTTTTGTCGCCAAAGGATGCTGTCAACAACGGCATCGGTATGGTGCACCAGCATTTCAAGCTTGTTCAGCCCTTTACAGTGGCAGAAAACGTCATGCTTAGTATCAAAGATCTAAAACAGATTTATAACCTCAAAGAGATTGAGCAACGAATCATCAAACAATCGGAAGCTTTCGGACTTTCCATTGATCCCAAGGCGAAAATTTGGCAACTCTCGGTCGGCGAGCAACAGAGGGTGGAAATTATTAAATTACTTCTGCTCGGTGCCAAGGTTTTGATACTTGATGAACCGACCGCTGTTTTGACGCCTCAGGAAGCTAATGCTCTCTTTGAGACGCTTTTAAAGATGATAGAAAGCGGGAAATCAGTGATCCTTATTTCTCATAAAATGAATGAGGTTTTGAAAAATACGAATCGCATAACTGTTCTGCGGGATGGTAAATCCATAGGTACCGTTGACACCAAAAACACGAATGAAAAAGAGCTTGCCAAAATGATGGTGGGCAGAAATATCAGTGACCAGTTGGAGAAGATATCCTACCAAAAAAAAGAAATAATTATGTCCTTGGATAAGGTTTCAGCTATGGGAGACAGTGGCTTTCTGAAATTGAAAAATATTTCAATTGATATATATGACGGAGAAATACTTGGCGTTGCCGGCGTTGACGGCAACGGCCAGAAGGAGCTTGCGGAAGTGGTAGCAGGCCTGCGTTCGGTCAAGATGGGAAGCCTGTCCTTTTACGGAAAAAACTGCACAAAATCCGGCCGTAAAAAGCGAATTAATCTCGGTATTAGCTATGTGCCGGAGGATCGCATGACCACTGGACTTGCACCTGACCTTAACGCCTATGAAAATATGGCGCTTAAAAGTTATCGCAACTATCCTGGCGCTTTTATTCGTTGGGATAAAGTGAGAAAGGACACAGACCGATTGATTAAGGCGTTTGATGTCAGGTTAGCAAGTACGACTAACCCTGTTAAAATGATGTCTGGCGGAAACATCCAGAAGTTGCTGTTGGCGCGTGAAATAGATTCCAATCCTTTGCTGATTATTGCGGTCTATCCGATGCGTGGTCTGGATATCGGTGCGACCGATTATGTCAAACGACTACTTATAGAGCAGAGTGAAAAGGGCAAGGCAGTGCTCCTTATTTCAGAGGATCTGGAAGACCTTCTTTCCATGACGGACCGCATCATCGTAATGCACGGAGGTGAAATCATGGGCGTTGTCAATCCGAGCGAAACAACGCGTGAAGAAATCGGCCTGATGATGGCCGGTAAAAGAAAGGTAGATCTTCATGAGTCTTAACAGGTTGGGAAGTTGGGAACTTAAAAAAACAAATACTAGCTCTGCCTTGAAGAAGTTCGGCATCTCCGTGACCTCTATTGTGTTGGGTCTTCTCTTTGCAGGACTTTTTGTGCTGTTCACAGGAAAAGACCCGTTACAGCTCTATAGTGAGATTTTTCAATCCTCCATTGGCTCAAGCTATGGTCTAAGTGAAACGCTTGTAGAAATGATTCCACTGGCGTTTTGCTCGCTTGGAGTTTCACTGGCTTTCCGCATGCAATTATGGAATATCGGCTCGGAAGGCCAATTTTATATGGGCGCTTTTGGTGCAACCTATTTCGCGTTGTATTTTTCGGATCTGCCAAAACTTATTATGCTGCCACTTATGTTGATGGCAGGTTTCATTTGTGGCGGGCTTTGGGCTTTAATTCCGGCTATTCCGAAAGCGTACTGGAATGTTAATGAAACCATCAGCTCGCTCTTGCTGAACTATGTGGCCTATTTTTGGATGGCTTATCTTGTTTACGGTCCTTGGAAAGACCCTAAGGGCAATAATTTTCCGCTCACGAAAACATTTACTGATAGCGCGACCATACCTGTTTTCGGCGACACCCGTATCAGTTATGCTATCTTTCTCGTGGTGATCATTGCGGTAGCAATGTTCTTCCTGATCAAATATTCTAAATGGGGATATGAGATCTCCGTCAGTGGTTCCAGCCGCAAGGCGGCCGATTATGCCGGCATGAGCTATATCAAAAATGTTTTGATGGTAATGTTTTTAAGTGGAGCTATATCAGGAATTGCAGGAATGGCCGAGGTCTCAGGTGTACTTCACCGGTTGCAGCAGACGATTTCTCCTGGTTATGGCTACACCGCCATACTTATTGCCTTGCTTGCCCGACTGAATCCCTTTAGTATTTTGCTCGTATCCTTTCTGATGGGCGGGCTCCTGGTGGGTGGCTACAGTCTGCAGACTTCCGGTTTTCCGTCGAGTATGGTGTCCATGTTTCAGGGCTCGATTCTATTTTTCGTGCTGGCAGGCGAAATTTTTAACAATTACCGTTTGGTAAGAAAGAAGGCGTGATGGTATGGATTTAAACTATATAATCGCCATCCTGGCAGCGGGCGTCGTTGCGGGCACGCCGATTTTATATGCTTCTCTTGGTGAAGTCATTGCCGAGCGAGCCGGCATCCTGAATTTAGGTGTTGAAGGCATGATGCTCGTGGGGGCTGTTAGCGCTTTTTACGTGGGCACCTATACAGAAAACAAATGGCTAGGCTTGTTGGTTGCCTTGATCGCGGGCGGACTTATGGCGCTCATCCATGCGGTTATCACCATCGGTTTCCGAGCGAGCCAGGTGGCGAGTGGTCTGGCCCTGACTATCTTTGGTACGGGCTTGTCCGCCTACCTTGGACGTAGCTTGGTGGGAATTCCGCCCACTTCAACCTTTAAGGCAGTTGCCATCCCGGTTCTCTCCCGACTTCCGGTAATCGGTAAAATATTGTTCAATCAGGATATTATGGTATATCTCAGCTTGATTCTGGTTGCCATATTGTGGTTTGTCTTTTACAAAACAAAGGCGGGGCTTCTTCTCAGGGCAGTGGGCGAAAATCCATCGGCGGTAGACGCTCTGGGACACAACATCTTTTTCATCCGGTACGCCGCTGTTATAATCGGAGGTATGCTCGCCGGTGCGGGTGGTGCCTACTTATCGCTAGCCTATTCTCCTTCTTGGATTGAAAACATGTCGGCCGGCCGCGGTTGGATTGCGGTCGCACTCGTCATCTTCGCCGTCTGGGATCCGCGCCGCGCCCTGCTGGGCGCCTGGCTGTTCGGCGTTATCGCCTCCTTGGGTCTGCATCTGCAAGCCCTAGGTGTTATGATTCCGTCTAATTTTTTACAGATGCTGCCTTATATTTTTACCTTTATAGTCTTGGTTCTAACCACACGGGAAACGAAAAAAAGGCGTTCGGGAACACCTGCTGCGCTTGGAATTCCGTATTCGCGCGAGGAACGGTGATAGACTTATAAGCCACAGCGTGGAGATATTATTTGAAAGAAACTAATCAAATGGTTGGTGTTTATACTGGGAAAGGAGTGGGGAAAGTGCGAACCTACGAAGAAATTAAGACCGTGCTAGAAGCTGGGTTAAGTATCATAGATTGTGACTTAAAGTTGGAAAATGTTAAGCTGGTTAATGTCTACTCAGCTCAGATTTATCACAGTAATATCTACATTAAAGGGAAACGGATTGTTTCAATTGATCCCTTGGCTGAATTGAAAGCTAAAAGGACTTTAGATTGTGGCGGGATGTATGCGGTGCCAGGTTTTATCGACGGGCATATGCACTTTGAAACGACCCTTCTTTCACCTGAGGCCTTGGCAGATGTCCTTGTACCCCACGGTACGACGACGATTATGGCTGATCTCATGGAGATAGCTAATGTGGCAGGAATTGACGGGGTAAAATTACTGGTCGATTCCATTGCGGATCTCCCTTATCGAACCTTTATTCAGGTCTCCTCCCGAGTACCCACCGCACCGGGTTTGGAGACTACGGGCGGTATACTTGGTCTTGCTGAAGTCGAAGAAATGCTAAATTGGACAGAAAGTATCAGTCTGGGTGAGTTAGATCCCTCCAAGGTTCTCGTTATCCAAGAAGAATATCTCAAAAAAATCACGGGTGCCTTACAACGCCGAAAGATCGTTAATGGCCATGCTATTGGTCGTTCTGGGCAAGAACTAAACGTTTATGCCAGTGCAGGAATGTCCGACGACCATGAGTGTGTTACGTATGAGCATCTTCTAGAAAGAGTGCAATTAGGAATGACCGTGATGCTTCGAGAAGGTAGTACCGAACGTAATGTCGAGGAGCTTATTACAGGGGTTCTCCAACATGGCCTGAGCTCCGAACATTTGATTTTCTGTACGGACGACAAGCATGTCATCGATATTCGTGATGAAGGGCATATTAACTATAATGTGAATAAAGCAATCTCGTTAGGGATGCCGCCAATTCAGGCCATCCAAATGGCAACCTTGAATTGTGCAAGGCATTTCCGTTTAGAGGATGAAATGGGAAGTATTACCCCGGGTAGGTTGGCCGATATATTGCTCGTTAAAGATTTATCCAACATCACCCCGGTCAAGGTTATTTTCGAAGGGAAAGTGGTTGCTGAAAACGGCCGGCTTGTGGTGGAAAGCAAACACAGGAACTACCCTGATTGGATTAAAGAGACCATTAAACTTAAATACCCTATCAAGGCTAATTCATTTGTCCTACCAACCCAAAGTCAAGGGTCGATAGCCCGGGTGAACGTGATCCGGATTTATGATGACCAAATTATTAACGAATGGGACGAAGAAGAACTAATCATAGCAAATGGACAAATCACCAGTAACCTAGAAAAGGATATTCTTAAATTGTCTATTGTTGAGCGTTATGGTAAGACCGGAGGAGTTGGGAGTGGGTTCGTTAAGGGATTCCAACTGAAAGAAGGAGCCTTAGCTACCTCCATGTCTCACGACCATCATAATATCGTCTGTGTCGGTACGAATGATGAAGATATGGCTTGTGCTGTAAATGCGATCTACAAGCTACAGGGCGGTATGGTTGTTGTTAAAAAAGGGCAGGTCGTCGGGGCAATGGAGCTGCCTATCGGCGGTTTAATGAGTGAGAAACCAGCCGGGATTGTGCTTAAGGAGTTGGAAGAGGTTAATGCGTCGGCTCGACAGTTGGGATGTCACCTGCCATCCCCGTTTATGACTCTCTGCTTTATTTCGTTACCTACAGTTCCCAAGTTGGGACTGACAGACTTGGGGCTAATCGATGTAATTAATCACAAGTTGATTGATGTAGAAATATTAGATGGAATATGAGATGATAATGAACTATTAGCCAGAAAAGAGTGGTAAGGATGCTGGGTGAAAAAATTCGCGCTAAAAGAATGGAGAAACAACTGACACTGAAAGATTTGGCAGAAAAAACCGGGGTGACGCAAGGCTTTTTGAGCCAAGTAGAGCGGGACCTAACAGATCCCTCCATCACTTCGTTAAGACGGATTGCTCATGCCCTCGATGTACCGATATTTTACTTTCTGATGGATGAAGCCAAATCAAGTCCAGTCGTGAGGAAAAATGAGCGCCAGGTTTTAAAATTTCCGGACTCGCATCTTACGTTTGAATTACTGTCTCCCGATTTAAATAGAAGTTTAGAGATGATGATGGCGCGTTTAGAACCAGGAGCCGTAACCTGTGAAGAACCGCTCACTCATCCTGGGGAAGAGAACATCTTGGTTATACAGGGACAGATGAAAATTCAAATCGGGGAGGACATTCATATTTTAGCAGAAGGTGACAGTATTTATTATTTCTCGAGTATTCCCCATAAGATTTGGAGCATGGGCCAAGAGGATCTGATTTTTATTTCAGCGATGACTCCGCCAGCCTTTTGATCAGGAATCGTGAGAGTGCAAAAGAGAGTATCATAAAAAGGGATAACCTTCGGCTATCCCTTTTTGTATATATCAGACCCCCATGCCGCTGTGCGGCACCACTGATGAATGAAATAACATCTTATTTCAGGGCAGAAAGTATAAGTTTTGGGGTGCCAGAGGGTACCCCAAAACTTGCAAATTTGGTATTCTAAGCATATGGAGAATGGAAGGTCTGTGACTATATTCCATTTGAAATGCTCCGAAAACAATGGCCGACCTCCGATTGTAATTTGTCAATAAGAAGATTTCTAATTATTGACAAAAAGCATCCGGTCGTTATCCAGTGTGTTTTTACTCTGCTGGGAAAACAACTCCATCAGGCGAGGAACCGTCATATCTGCCCGCTCTTTTCCTGATATATCCAGAATTATTTTTCCACGGTCCAGCATAATGGTTCGCGAGCCGTTTTTAAGCGCGGACTGGATATTGTGGGTGATCATCATCGTCGTAATATTTTCCTGGCTGACAATTGTATTGGTGATGCGCATAATCTTTTCGGCAGACGCAGGGTCCAACGCCGCAGTATGTTCATCAAGCAATAAAAGCCGTGGGTTACCAATGGTAGCCATGAGCAGGGACAATGCCTGCCTCTGACCGCCGGAAAGAAGACCCACTTTGGTTTTCAGGCGGTTTTCCAGTCCCATGTTCAGCTGCGCGATTTTTTGGCGGAAAACTTGCACATCTTTGCGATGGACACCGATACGCAGGATGTTTTTGCTTTTGCGATTATAAGCAAGAGCCAGATTTTCCTCAATCGTCATGTCTGGAGCTGTACCCTTCATCGGATCTTGAAACAACCGGCCGATCATGGCTGCCCGTTTATGCTCAACCATGTAGCTGATATTATCTCCTTGCAGCAGGATCTTGCCCCGGTCCAGCCAGAAAGTGCCTCCGATAGCGTTAAACAAC
>JARLHU010000188.1 GCA_031292095.1 Desulfosporosinus sp. | reverse complement strand
TTTATCCCCAATTCTTGTAGAAGTTCATCTTGGTCAATAAATTGACCTTTTGCTTTTACTTCATCAAGATGGGACCGTTCTTCCGCAGTGATAAATTCATGTTCGGACTCATTAATTTCATCCCATTTCTTTTGGCTTTCTCTTACCTTTAAAAATTCCGCTAAATCGATAATTGTTTTAATATTTTCAGGTCTTAACTCATCTTTTAAAATCTGCTCAATCTTTTGCGCTAAAGTCATACCGAATCCCTCCCCAAAATTTAACCTCTATTCAACTTACAATTAATTACATATATTATATCATAAATAAATTGAAGATCCATTAAGAATAATATAGTGTCTCCTAGACTTATCCTGTATGAATAGATCGGGAAAGACACAGACCTCCCCCTGGCGAAGGCGATTGTGCTGCACAGGCTTCTATTTGAGCCTAGGAAAAGGTTTTTATGCTCTGGACCCCAATGCTATTGAGAAACTGCGCTGATATGAATCAGAGACGTTGCTTCCTCTAAATCAGTTACTATAAAGATTTGATTCATGATTCGACTGAGCGTATCCAAATCAGTGATCGTGCGCACAGTCTCTTGAAGGGCTTGAGATTCCACACCCAGACGTGCGGCAAGGTATTGGCAAATGGCATCTTGAGCCATCAGGATTTTCCCTTCTGCTCTTCCCTTTTTCTCTGCCGTCTCTATCCTCGTTAACTGGTCACGAAGCTCGGCCTCTCTAGCTTCGTACTTCACTCTTGCCTTTTCATCCTTACTGATGATCTGCAATAAATCATAGGCTTTTTTGATGTCCTTATTCTTTTCTGCTAACATCTCAATCACTCCTTTTGATTTTGCATCCAAGAACTCCATCCAATCCACGACAGCATCATTCTCATCTCTTTGAATAGCCAAATCAGCTAGCTTTACGATCCAGGAAATGCACTTCTAATATATCCGTCAAACGGTACCCAGTTGCATCCCTCTATCAAATGATAGCTGGAATGCAACTTTTGAAGTGGGGTACATTTGAAATCAACGATGTTGATGGTGATACATTTCTTTCGACTTCATCCTCTCTCTAGTTTGAGAATACTATTTTAACAAATCTACCGAAGTAACCAACCACCAGCAGACAACTTTATTATCAATAACTAAACTTAACGCTCCTATAACTCCATTATACTACAACGCACATATTCGTTCCATAAAAAGGAATAGTTTGTGTTCGACAGTTCTAACTTCAGAACTCTGGACATGAAATGGAAATAATCGGTTACCAATTCCCCCATAAACCATGGAACCCTAGCCACAAGCGGGAAAGGCTTCCCATCATGTAGTACTGCCACACCTTCTCGATCAAGCACTATTTCCACGTCCCCTCTTGACTTCACTCCGGCTGGGTATGCACCTAATGAACATGGTGAGCTGATAGGATGGACTGAAGATACTCGCCCATTCTCCCCTACCATTTTCTATATTCCTAAAACTTCCTCTCGCATAAAAATCTTTCATGTAAAAAAGCCAGAGCATCTGAATGTTCTGGCTAATAGTTAATATTCACTCCTGCTCCGTGAGGAACGAAGAGACCCTGATAATCAAAGACACCACCAGTCTTGTTATAGCTTAATGTATTACGTTATAACCCTTTATTCATGAGGGTTTCGGGCATCGTTAAAGACGATGCTTCTTTATATTTTTTTATGCTTTATTACGTATTTTTACCCGCTTTGCATTACCGGTTGCATTACTTGCAAAAAGGGATGGGTTTATACGTTGTTCAGCCCACGCTACTATTTGATCCTTTGGGAAGACCTTGCTATCCGCGATTATTGCTACGGGGAAGTCGGGACTGTTTGCAAGGTTAATTGCTTTATCATAACTAATACGTAGGTATCTACCCAACTCCTTGACGCTTAAATAACATTCACTACTCCTACTCATTTTTCCTCCTTGAATTCCGCTTACTAAAATAAGGTAATTCATATCAGATATAATCAAAGCATTAAAACGTTTTTTGTAAAGGAAGCGCGGAACTCTTATCGGGGTCTACGAACTTCCTTGTTATTCAGCTACCTTCGTCTCGCTGGTTTCTTCTCAACTAGCCAGCTTTTTAGCGGCTCAACTATCAGTCCCCTGATAAACGATTATATTTCTCGCCGCTAAACTGAAAGATCTCTTCACATCTGTACCGTTTTTCTTATGGTTTTCGGCAAGATTGCCTATATAGATCTCTCAATGATAATCATATATCCATGTGCGAACATCCCTTAACTTGCCTTTTAAATTATTGGCTATCGGCTTCCGGTCTGCATTAGAACTTCATATAAGCCGTCCTCAGTTAGGAACCACGCTGACTGATTACCACTAGGGGTACAAACACGCCTCGCAGTGGCAAACATATCTAAAACTAATATAATGGGGTTTATCTCCTTTCGCTCTGTCTGCCAGCTGAACGTAAGATCATAGCCGGGTTGCTTCGCCAATTCACAAATGAAAGCGTAGTGAGTTTAATCGATAGGGACAGGGCATCACCTAAAATTCGCTTGCATACAAAGTTGGAGTGCCGCGGGGTACACTCTCGTACGAGAGTTCTTTTCGAGCTCTTTTTTATCCAAAATTTTCACCTCCTGTTCGTTAAAAAAATCCTCTCATTATCTAAAGGAAAAAAGTGTAGCAAGTGGGCGAAAAAACAGCTTGGTAAATTCATACTACTTGGGGGTTTTGGCTTAGTTTTACCAAAATTATTCAAACACCTTTTGTATGAAATAGCACATTCACTAGCTACCACAGCGAATCAACATAGTCTGATTAATAATTACTTGGTAAAATCTTAGCACTTATTAATTTATTTGTTATCCATCAATTTTCTGAGTTTCGCTAATATCTTCTCCCTTCGATAAGCAACTGTTTTTCTTGGTACACCAGTGCTTTTCTCGTATTCTCGTTCACTATTTTGTTTAAAATATAGTTCCTCCACCAACTCACGTTCATCAGCTGTAAGCTCTTTCAAAGCATAGTGTAATTTCTCAAACGCAATTACATCTCTGGCAAGTTCCTCGGCACTCGCACTGAGTGTGAAACGATGTTCTTTGAGTTGATAGTCAGATTCAATAAGCTTGTCATAAGGTATGTGTCGCTCTTTCTCCTTCTCTGCGTGATACTCCTCACGCCACTGCGGTCTTTTATACGCTCTATATACCCCTTCACTTACTGCTACCTTTTTACCGTCTTGTAACTTGATAAAATAGTCCATCTCCTTACCTCCCAGCTTTTTCCGAAAAAAATAGCCGGATAATCGCCAATTTCTTGGCAATTATCCGGCTATTAGGTAGTTCGTTTAACTCCTCTTGCTCAGTATAATTAGGTGATACTATTCAGTTCGATATAAGCAATCTGCTTGCAGTGTGAGCATTTTATGGCTATCTGACCGGTTGATTTCCTCTGTATGTCAAGTAAACGTTTATTACAAATGGGACATTTGATTTGTTTTGGCATTACATAATTCTCTCCTCTCATAATGAAGAATCGAGGATTTTGTTCTAACCAACTTTAACCTGAGGTATAGTTGCTTTGAATAACTTTCAACTCTCGCTATTAGGAATGAGCAAAAGGCATAACAGTATCTTTCGAATTCTGATATAAGCGGCAAAAAGATTCATAATTTTTCACCTTCTTTAGAGTTCCTGCATAATCTTTGTTCGTTCCAATAATCACTTCTTATAATAGACAGTTCTTATAATAGACAGTTCTTATAATAGACAGTTCTTATAATAGACAGTTCTTAACTCATCTAATTGAGCCATAGTAAAATGGCTTGTCCCTAAGGCTACTGCCGAATCCGTTCAACCCTAAATAGAACATCGATTCAGATTCCACGATCATTACTGGCTTCTGGTTGGTGCCGAACAAAGTCAATTTATTTGGCCCTACTGAAGACAAGTGATAATTCCAGAAAAACTTTCCTGTTACGGATCTCTTCATCATACCAACACATCGGCCCGCCGATCATACCATGGAAGAGTGATCCAGAGTCCATTCGGTTCGTAGTCGCTTCTAAACCTTCTATTCCAAAGTCTGGAATCCCCCCGGCTTTAATGTAGGGATGCCTAAAATCCACTGCTTTAAGATCACATCGGGAATGTTATTGACTTCTCTTCATCGTTTTGTTCTCCAAACCCTCAGAACACTTGGTCGAACGGTCTAGGGTGCATGTCCTCATAGGAAGGACACTCAACATTCAGTTCTTGCCTAACCTTTTGTAGTTGATGCCACGTTACTCCAAATAATCAGCCACATTAAATTTAATTTCTAAAGTGATAATTTTTACCATTTAATATCCACCTTAAAACAGGATAAATAGTACTTAAATTGTAAAACATATTTGCATCGTCTAATTATTAACGTAGCTTGCATAAGTTTCAAGCTTTGTTAGCAAAGTGTTAACGTACTTGATTAATATAAATTAATTTACAAATAATTAAAATAGTATGTTGCTGGATGTATTGGTCTATTTTGGGAGGTATATTCATGAAAGAAGAAAGGGACGAGGAAAAAGAGCAATTCATTAAACAATTTGAAGCAGGACGTCTCTTAAAAGGTCTTCGAGGAGACCGTCCTTTATCGGAAGTTTGCAAGTTATTGAGTGTTTCTACTGCTTACCTTTCAGAAGTTGAGAGGGGCAAAATGCCCTCAGACCATTTCTTGACTGTGGCTGCTAAAGTGTATGAAGTTAAAGAGGATGAACTTTTTTCTGCATGGGGTAAAATCCCTATACTTGCGCAAAAAGAAGTGACAAATAACCCTACACTCTTAACCACATTGGCTCAAATAGGTCGTGAAAAACTAAGTGATGAAGAAAAAGAAGATCTCTATGATATGATTTTCAAAGTTTACCGTGAATTCATTGACAAAAAGAAGAAGAAATAACGAGGCGGGCTATTATGATTGATTGGATAATGACTCCCATAATGCATTTCCTTGTAAATATTTTTGGATTTCGTATTGCTGTAGAAATTAAAGATTCAACCGATCTAGTTGGTGGAATACTCATTGGTTTGTTGATATTAGCTTGGCTTTGGGGATACCTTGATACTAAGACCACTCAAAATGAGAATCTTGAAAAAGGATTAATCGTTCTGAAAGCAGTTGACCCAGAAAGTGGTGCTACAGCAATCTTTGTAAACCCTAAGACGTCCGGGGAAGCTATTGTGGCTAAAGTTGGAGCATTACTCATTCTCCTTTTCCCCAATAAAAAATTCCAGAAGAGACGAATCCAAAATATTACCCAGATAATTCTCTTTATCATAATTTTGTTAACAATAATTCTTCTTATTGCTTCTTTTTGGGTAACTCCAGAATCCTTTGATCATGGATCAAAAAAGGTCAGTTACCTTACGAGTCTCAATTATCCTAGCAACGAGGATCCAATTCATTTCCAGCTCAGTTCTCTCACCTCCAACCCTGGACTTGGCAACAAAGAGTAAAGCTCTACCGTACTCATTTTTCGTCTGAGCATCCCTCCATTTAGTCAAGTCGAATAACGGCAATATCCCCTGAATAACCTCCTACACCGCAGGCATATCCGGACCAGAAACATGGTGGCAGTGACCATCATTGATAGTGGTATAAAAGTCCCAATTCGTGTACATGCCACCCGTTTGGCAGAGGTAATGACGGCCCTGAACAGGACTAGTAATAGTGAGAATATCCATGCTCGTACATAACCTAGCTTTCCGAATAGTGAACATGGGTGCCATCTGGGGAGGGCACAGCTGGTCTGGTAATATCCATGCATTGATGTACATGTCCAGAGAAGCGCAGGATGTATGGGTAACACTTCCATGGTTATGATTCAATGGACTTTGATTATATGTCACTCTCTGAATTGCCCCCTCATTATCATAATTTGGATATAGTTTATGAGGAAGCTTTTGATTTGTGAATCCCTATTGTCCCTCTCTGTCCAACAAAACACATACCTCAAACCAACAAACCAGCTTCAAGAGCTGGTTTGTTGGTTTTATTTATAGTTTATCATAACATCCTAAAATGTGTCTTTGCCTAGATTTACCCTGCGAAACGCCAAGCACCCAGACAACCAAACCCGAATAGTACGGAACAAGCGGGAAATACTACACACTAAAAAAAACATTCTATATCAATAAAACAGAATGTTTACTTGCTTGAAAAGAATATTCCCAATAGGTGAAAGGTATGAGAAGTAACATGGATGATAAACAACTAATTACAGAACTAAATAAAATTTTGACGCTAGAACATGGCCATTTAGGCATGTATGAAAATTATGGCACCTATCAAGATAAGGATATGCGCAGAACTTTCAGAAGATTTACGGAACTAGAAATGGAGCACATTAATAAAATACAGAGCATTATTAGGAATTTAGGTGAAAAACCTTCTCTAATTGTCGAAGGTGGGGATATACTCGGCAAGCTATTTGGAGTTAGTATGCATGTAACAGGTGACCGAGAGGTTTTAAAGGTTTATAATTTTATAGAGCAGAAATCACATCAAGGATATTCAGATTTTATTTCGAAGCTGGAACGGGAAGATAACAAAATGTATCAGTTTGTTGCAGAAATTACTGCTGCAAATAAATTGGAAGCCTATTTACAACATTTATGGCTCAAGGACAAACTGGATAAAATTTAAATAGTTATCCTTCTTTAATCTTCCATGTAGGATACCAGTCACGCTACATATTAAAGAACATGTAAACAATAACACCACCCCAGCGGTGACTATACCCTATGTTCCGATGGCATGATACCAGTAATCATTAGATATAAAAACGCACAGGTTACGAGGAAAGACCGCCACTTCGTCGGGTGCAGCGTTGGCTAAAATGTTTAAAATAGAGCACAGCACCTATGTTCATGCAATATTAAAAATTCGATTCAGGTGTATTTGCTTACTTAAACTTCTCATGTGGAATAATATGGTTATATAAAATTAAGAGGATGATTACTGTGGCTTGTCAAGATTGCGCTTAATGGATCGTACAAAGTTATCTACACTCTTCACAACCTCGACGATTATGATCTTTTTGACCATTGACCAATTTCGGAGTATCCTTCAACCATTAAAGCTACCCCACAATTCACTATATAACTAATCAATAAGTGTCCAGATACTCCGGAACACGCAATTATTTATCCATAGTGCTACTTTATCCCTTATTACTCGTTCTTTTATCCCTACCAAACCCCCATGCCCTGTGCGGGGCACAAGCTATCATGAAAATCGCTATTTTCTTACCAAAGTCATTTCTGTCGTCACTCTATTAGCATCAAATTACATAACTCCCCAGTATTTCAATTCGCCTGAAGGGAATTAATAAGTTAATGGGATGTGTAAAAAAGATGTGAATTCAGTTGAGGAAAATAAACGATCGGATTATCTTGGTATGATAGCAGGCGCTGCTGGGTTTGTAGCTTTAACACTATCTGACAGTATCTCGTCAAAAATGGGAATATCAAAAAATCTTTTCGGAAAACTGGTGCAGGGGTATGGGTATCTTCTCGTAATAAAGCCGAAAATTTGTCTGGAAAGATAGAACTAAACGCCCGCAGGGAACCAGCGGCAAAGTTGCTAATTCCCTGCGGCTTGTTGTGGTTTATATTACATAACAATATTATTAAGGGTATTTATGGTGTAATATAGGCGATTTTTACATTTCTTCGCTTTCTGTCTGTGATTTTTGAGCGAATTAGCGGTGAAAGTAATCAATGGTGAACTACTAATATTTCAGCAAAGCATTTTAATATTAATACCGGCTATGTTTAAGTTTGTTATTTAATAACTCCTCTACTTTCACAGAGTGAAAGTAGAGGAGTTATTTTAAACGTTTGTTACTGATCCGTTAGCGTCATACCCTTGGGAACAGCAATTTTCAACTACGCTAGATAAATATCCTTCAAAGCATGTAGCGTGGCGTGGAATTCTTCATGTTTATTCGGACCGATTTCAATTTCCTCAATCTTAGTGAACGCTTTAGCTATTTCAGCCATTTTGTCAGCAGATAATACGCGCTCTGCCATTACGTAGAGAACGTTATTCTCCTTGTCAATGTGAGCAACTAATAGCCGACCATAGTTTTGGGCATTCTCAGTGATTTCGGCAATTGCCTCTTCTTTACCAACTCGATAGCCTTCAACTCCACGTCTTAAGCCTTGAACAAGACTTCGTCCTTGTTCGTGTTCATAGTACATTACCCCGATTGGACCACCCTGCCGAGGAATACCAGCCTCTTCCATGGCGGGGAAAAGAACTTTTTCTTCCTTACCATGGTGGCATTTATCGACGAATACCTGG